>JANMQW010000275.1:0-6871 GCA_031370725.1 Novosphingobium sp. | reverse complement strand
CCGCCGCTGGTCGACCGAGAGCACCTGCTGGCGCTCCATATCGACATCGAGCACACGTTTGTCGATCCACACCACCTGTTCGAGGAACGGGATCCGCGCGACCAGCCCGGCCCCGGTCTGGCCGAAATCGGCGTTGGGGCGAAAGCGGTTGATCACCCGAACCGGCTCGCCGGTGCGCACTATCACCGCCTGCATCGTTTCAGGCACGACCATCAGGCTGCTGAACGCCACGACGATCGCCACCACCAGCGCGATCAGCGCGGGTTTGTTCTGGCGCAGGATCTCGTTCATGGCTTGGCTCCCGTAGCGGCCGGGGGCGCGGTGCGCCTCAATTCGGGCAGCGGCAGATAAGTCTGCACGCCCTGCGCTTCGACGATCGTCTTGTCGGTCTTGCTCAGCACGCGCTCCATCGTCTCGTAATACATCCGCTGGCGGGTGACCTGGGGGGCGAGCTTGTACTGCTCGTACACCTTGTCGAACTCGGCGGCTTCACCTTGGGCACGCGCGGTAAGCTGCTGCGCCCACGCCTGCGCCCGGTTGACCGCGCTTTGGGCATCCTGCTGCGCCGCGGCGACTTCCTTGAACGCATCGACCACCTGCACCGGTGGATCGGCCTTCTTGATCTCGACACCCTGGATCAGAATACCCGAACGATACGCGTCGAGGATCGCCTGCATCCGCTCGCGCACCTTCTGCTCAACCTCGGCGCGGCCCGAACCCATCGCGTCGGTCAGCGTCATTTCGGAAATCGAGGCACGCATTGCCGCTTCGGCCACTTCCTTGACCGTCTGGTCGGGCTCGGCGAGCTGGAATGTATAAAGCTTGAGGTCTTTGATGTTCCAGCGGACCAGATAGGACAGATCGACAAGGTTCTGGTCGCCGGTCAGCATCAGCTTTTCGGCCTCGCCCTCGGGAATGGTGTCGCGACGGATCGAGGTGACATCGGTGATCGCCACCGATTGGATCGGCCACGGCAGGGTCAGCGAGATACCCGAATCAATCGTCCGGCTGTATTTGCCAAGCGTTGTGACGATGCCCTCTTCCTTGGGCCCGATCTGGTGGAAGCTGGAAACCACCAGCCACACCCCGACAACCCCGGCAGCGATCAGCGGTAGCCAGCTTTTACCATCGGGGCGTTCGGGCAGGCGCGGAAAGTTGCCTCCGCCGCCCCCGCCGCTGCGACGCTTGGCCCCGGTGCGCGAACGGAAGATATCCTCGATGCTAGCCGAGCGCCGCGGCGTTTCGCCGCCATCGCCCGCCGGGGGGAGCCACGGGTTGCGTGGACCTTCGCCCCGCGTCGGGTCGACCGGTGGCGTTTCGCCGGGCGCCTCGGGCGTGTCTCCAGGCGCGTCCGATCCGCCGCCCCACGGGTTCTTGCGTCCCGCCATCGCCAGGCCGATCGCGGCCCCACCAATCTTGGCACCCATCCGGTGCCACCCGCCCTTGTCGTTCATGGTTGCGAATATAGGGGGCGTCGATTTCAAAAAACAGTGTCGCGCCCGAAATTCCTCTGTAGGAGCCGCAGCCATGGCGGGCGACGAGGATACGGCTACCGGAAAGCTGGTCGAGCAGGCGCTCGCCGAAGCCGCCGGACCACGTCTGCAATCGGTGCGGATGAACGATGGCGTGGCTACGCTGGTGCTCGAGGTCCATGGCCTCGACCGGCTTGAGCGCGACCGTCTCGAGATCACCGTGCGCGACGCGCTGCGTCCGTTGAGCGCGGTGCGCGAAGTGCGGATCGCGATGACCGCAGACAAGCCCAAGCGCCACGTGATCGCGGTCGGATCGGGCAAGGGCGGGGTCGGCAAATCCACGCTTTCGGCCAATCTGGCGGTCGCGCTGATGCGCCAGGGGCGCAAGGTCGGGCTGGTCGATGCCGATATCTACGGGCCCTCGCAACCGCGTCTGATGGCCAACGAGGGCAAGCGGCCCGAGGCACAGGGCAACAAGATGATCCCCGTGGCCAGCCCGTGGGGCGTGCCGTTGCTGTCGATGGGGCACCTGGTCCAGCCAGGGCAGGCGATCGCCTGGCGCGGGCCGATGGCGGCCAACGCTATGGGCCAGTTGCTCGATGCCGAATGGGGCGATGCCGATACGATCATCGTCGATCTGCCGCCCGGCACCGGCGACGTCCAGCTGACGATGATGCAAAAGCACAAGCCGACCGGCGCGGTGATTGTCTCAACCCCGCAGGACTTGGCGCTGATGGACGCCACCCGCGCGATCGGGATGTTCGAACAGGGCGACGTGCCGATCGTCGGGATGGTCGAAAACATGGCCGGCTATATCTGTCCGCACTGTGGCGAAGAAAGCGAGCCGTTCGGCCAGGGCGGGGCCGAGGCTGCGGCCAATTCGATGGGGCTGGCCTTCCTCGGACGCATTCCGCTCGACCTGACGATCCGCCAGGACAGCGATGCCGGACGGCCTCCAGCCGCCTTCGACGGCCCCCAGGGCGAGGCGTTTGCAGCGATCGCGCGGCGGGTGGCGACGTGGTTGGATAGCCAGAAGTAAGATGCGGCCGAGCCGGCGCGGGCTGCTGATCGGGGCGCTCGCGGGGGGCGGGCTGGTGGTCGGCTGGTCGCTGCTGCCGCGACGTTACGCGCTGCCGCTCGAACCCGCGGTGGGCGAGACCGCCTATAACGCCTGGATCAAGATCGCGCGCGACGGGGTGGTCTCGATCGCGGTCCCACAATGTGAGATGGGGCAGGGGATCACCACGCTGATCCCGCAGATCGTCGCGGTGGAGCTGGGCGCGGATTGGCGCCAGATCGCGGTCGAGCCCGCAGCGATCAGCCCGGCTTATGCCAATCCGGTGATCGCGGCGCGCTGGGCGGCGGTGCGCAGCGGGTGGTTCTCAGGGTTGGGCGACGATCCCGACGGGGTTCTGGCGCGGCGCTTTGCCGAGGGCCACGCGCTGATGGTCACTGCCGACGGCACTTCGCTCGCCGCCTACGAGGCGCCTGCGCGCGAGGCGGCGGCGGCGGTGCGCAATCTGCTGGCGATGGCCGCTGCCGAGCGCTGGGACGTGGGCTGGGAAGAATGCGAGGCGAAAGACGGCTTCATCGTCCACGGCAAGCAGCGCCTGCGTTTTGCCGAACTCGCAGTTGAGGCCGCGACTTACGATCCGCCCGATCCGCCCGTTCTGCGTCCCGAACCCGCGCGCGAGCGGCCGGGCGATGTCGCCGCCGGGCTGGTCACCGCGTTCGCGCGGCTCGATGCGCCGTCCAAAGTCGATGGCAGCTTCGCTTTCGCCGGCGATGTCCGCCTGCCGGGGCTGGTCTATGCCGCGATCGCCCACGGCCCGATTGGTGACAGTACGCTGCAAGCTTTCGATGAGAAGGCGACGCACGCGATCACTGGGCTGGTGGGCGTGGTCAAAACCGCGCGCTGGCTCGCCGCGGTTGCCAGCGACTGGTGGGCGGCCGACCGCGCGCTTCGGGCGATGCGCCCGCGCTGGCATGTCGAGCCGGGGGCTGCGGACAGCGGGCGGGTAGCCGCCGCGCTGGATACCGCCTTGCGCGTAGGCGAGGCCGAGCGGCTGGTCGAGACGGGCGATCCCGATACGGTGATTGGCCGCCCGGCGACGCTGGTCGCGCGTTATGAGGTGGCCCCTGCGCTTCACGCCACGCTCGAAACTTCGACCGCGACCGCGCGGTTTACCGATGGGAGGCTCGAGCTGTGGCTCGCCAGCCAGGCGCCCGAACAGGCACGCGGCGCGGTGGCCAAGGCGCTGGGCCTCGCGGCGCGCGACGTCGTGCTCTATCCTCTGGCAGCCGGCGGATCGTTCGACCGGCGGCTTGAGCACGAGGTCGGGATCGAGGCGGCGAGTATCGCGCGAACGATCGCCCGCCCGGTGCAGTTGATCTATTCGCGCCAGCAAGACGCGTTGCGCGGCTGGCCGCGCGCGCCCGCTGCAGCAGTGCTCGCGGCCAAATTGGTCCCCGGCGGCGAGATCGCGGCGTGGCGGACGCGGATCGCGGTTCCGGCGACCAACCGCGAATTTGCCGCGCGGCTGTTCGATTGCGCGACCCCGCTCGAAGCGCTCGCGGTCAGCGCCGGAGCGTCGGATCCGCTGGCCACCGAGGGCGCGACCCCGCCCTATACCATCCCGCATCTGGCGATCGATCACGTGGCGGTGAACCTCGCCCTGCCCACCGCCCGTCTGCGCGGCAACGCCCACGGCTACACCGCGTTCTTTACCGAAAGCTTCATCGATGAACTGGCCCACAAGGCTCGGCGCGAGCCGCTGTCGTACCGCATCGAGATGCTCGCCGGCGACGTGCGGTTGGCGTCCTGCCTGACCGCAGTGGCGCGGCTGGGGCAGTGGGGCGGGGGGATCGAGCAAAGCGGGCAGGGGCTGGCCTGCCACCGGATGGACGATATATCCGCAACTGCCGTTGGCGGCGGACGGATCGCTGTGATCGTTACCGCGCGCCGCGATGAACGCGGGGTGCGCGTCGACAAGATTGCTGCGGTCGCCGATATCGGGCGGATCGTAAACCTCGATATCGCGCGTCAACAGATCGAGGGCGGACTGATTTTCGGACTGGGGCTGGCGATGGGCGCGGCGGGCGGCTACGCGCAGGGCGTGCCCGTAACCACGCGGTTGGCGGGGTTGGGCCTGCCCTATCTGGGCGATACTCCGGAGATCGCCGTGGACTTCATCGACAGCGACGCGCCCCCGTTCGATCCGGGCGAGTTGGGCACCGTGGTGGTCGCCCCCGCGATCGCCAACGCGCTGTTTTCCGCAACCGGAGTCCGCTTCCGTCGGCTTCCCCTGCTGAGCGAAGAAGTCTGATGGAGCGCCCGCTCGATCACCCCACCATCCCAGTCCCGCGCATCGGGGTGCTGCTGGTCAATCTGGGTACCCCCGACGCACCCGATGCGCCCGCGGTGAAGCGGTATCTCAAGCAGTTCCTCTCGGATCGCCGAGTGGTCGAGATTCCTGCGCTGCTGTGGCAGCCGATCCTGCGCGGGATCGTGCTCACGACCCGGCCCAAGAAGTCGGCGCATGCTTATTCGCAGGTATGGACCGAGGCCGGATCGCCGCTCGCCGCGATCACCGCAGCGCAGGCGGCGGCGCTCCAGGTGCGGCTGGGCGAGGCAGCGATCGTGCGCCACGCGATGCGCTATGGCCGTCCGGCGCTGGGCGACGAATTCGCCGCGCTCAAAGCCGCCGGGTGCGAGCGGATTCTCGTCGCGCCGCTTTATCCGCAGTATTCGGGTGCGACCACGGGCAGTGCGCTCGACGCGCTGGCCGATGCGCTCAAGGCGATGCGCTGGGCCCCGGCGGTGCGTACATTGCCGCCGTATCACGACGATCCGGCTTATATCGACGCGCTCCATGCCGATCTTGCGGCCCAGCTAACGACGTTGGCGTTTGTCCCCGAGGTGCTGCTGCTGAGTTTCCACGGCATGCCCCAGCGGACCTTGGAGCTGGGCGACCCCTACCATTGCCACTGCCGCAAGACCGCCCGCCTCTTGGGTGAGCGCTTCGCTGCCAGCCACTCCGCGTTGCGCGTCGAGACCTGCTTTCAATCGCGGTTCGGGCGCGCCAAGTGGCTCGAACCCGCGACCGACAAGGTGCTGGCAGCGGAGGCAGAGCGGGGTACCAGGGCGCTCGTAATTGCCGCGCCGGGCTTTTCCGCCGATTGCCTTGAAACGCTGGAAGAGCTGGCGATCCGCGGGCGTGAGCAGTTTACCGAAGCGGAGGGTCAGGACTTCGCCGCGCTGGCGTGCCTTAACACCGGCGATCCTGGGATGGCCATGCTCGAAGCCTTGATCCGCCGCGAACTTGGCGGGTGGATTTAGCCCGCGGACTTGCCTACAGGCTGCTTACATTGGGGTAAGTAACCACGAGGTACCGATGGCAACGCTGGCGCAATCCGCTCCGAGTTTCACCCACTGGAGCCAAAAGCTCCCCGCCGATGCGCTGGCGCATATCCCCGGAGAAACCGGAATTCCGGTGTTCGGCACCACGCTGCAACTCGTCTCCGACCCGGTCGGCTATGGCAAGCGGATGCACGCAACCTATGGCGCGGTGTTTCGCTCACGCCCGTTCGGGGTCAATCAGGTTACCCTGATCGGGCCCGAAGCCAACGAACTGCTGCTGTTCGATCGCGAAAAGCTGTTTTCGAGCGAACAGGGCTGGGGCCCGGCGCTCGACCAGCTGTTCCCGCGCGGGTTGATGTTGATCGATTTCGAGCACCACCGGGTCGATCGCCGGGCGCTCTCGATCGCGTTCAAGCCTGAACCGATGCGCCACTATGCCGATGCGCTCAACCGCGGGATTGCCAGGGGCGTGAGCGATTGGGGCGGCCAAGGTAAAGATGGGGCGCCGATGCTGTTCTACCCGGCGATCAAGCAGCTCACGCTCGATCTGGCGGCGGACAGTTTCCTGGGGATTCCGTGGGGGCCGGAGTCGGCCAAGGTCAACCAGGCGTTCGTCGATCTGGTCAACGCCTCGATCGGGATTATCCGCAAGCCATGGCCGGGCACCGCGATGGGTCGCGGCGTGGCGGGGCGCAAGTTCCTCGTCGAGCTGTTCACCGCCGAAACCCTGAAACGCCGCGAGACGGGCGGCGGGCAGGACATGTTCAGCCAATTCGCCAATGCCACCCGCGAGGACGGCAGCCTGCTCGACGTCAGCCAGGTGGTCGATCACATGATCTTCCTGATGCTCGCCGCGCACGATACGATCACCAGTGCGGCCAGCTCTCTGCTGTATTATCTGCTCAAGAACCCCGAATGGCAGATCAAGCTGCGCGCAGAGGCGATGGCGGTGACGGGCGGTACCGGCAACGTCGGTTACGACGACATGGCGCGGATGGAACTGACCGAAATGGCGTTCAAGGAATCGCTGCGGCTGATC
>JANMQW010000264.1:0-6084 GCA_031370725.1 Novosphingobium sp. | reverse complement strand
GACGTCAGCCATGAGCTCAAGAACCCGCTCGCCTCGCTGCGCAGCGCACTTGAATCGCTGGCCAAGGTCGACGATCCGAAGCTGCGCGAGGAATTACAGGCGATAGCGGCACACGATGTCCAGCGGATCGATCGCCTGATCACCGAAATTGCCGATGCCAGCCGGATCGATGCCGAACTCAGCCGTACCCGCTTCGAGCCGGTCGATATTGCCGCGCTCGCCGAGCGCGTGGTGCACGAACGCGACAGCCGTCTCCCCGCGGGGGGGCCGCGGGTTACATTGTTCCGCAGTCCCGAACCCGCGATGATCCGCGGCAACGCTGCGCGGATCGAGCGGGTAATCGACAACTTGGTGGACAACGCGCTGTCGTTTTCACCCCACGATGGCACCGTCGCCGTGGAAGCCGGACTGTCCGGCGGCAAAATCTCGCTGACTGTCACCGACGATGGCCCCGGCGTGGCCCCGGACCAGCGCGAGACGGTGTTCGAACGCTTCCATTCGGTACGCCCGTCCAGCGAAGCCTTCGGCGCGCACAGCGGGCTGGGATTGGCGATAGCGCGCACCATCGTCGAGGCGCACGACGGAACCTTGCAAATCGCCGACCGCCCCGATGGCCTCCCCGGCGCGCATTTCGTCGCCGAATTCCCTGCGCTGTGAGCGGGCACCTCCATCAGGCGACTTGCGTTGCCATCGGGGGTCGGGGCGTCCTGATCGAAGGGCCGCCCGGTTCGGGCAAATCGAGCCTGGCGCTGGCGCTGATCGATCGCGGCGCGATGCTGGTCGGCGACGACGGGGTCCTGATCGAGCGCGACGGCCACGCTTTGCGCGCGTCGCCTGCCCCGGCGACCCAGGGCCTGCTCGAAGTGCGCAACGTCGGGCTACTCGAATTCCCGACGCTGGCCGACGTACCGATCGCGCTTATTCTTACCCTCGATTCCGCCGCACCCCGGTTTCGCGAGGCGCCGGAATGGCTGGATCGTGAAGGATGTCGCCTGCCGGCGATCGCCCTGTGGCCCGAATCCCCGGCCCTCCTCCTGCGCGCCGAAGCGGCCTTACGGACTTACGGGCTGACCTGACCGAAACCCGTGCGGCGCAATCCGGGACACCGCACTCGCGCGCCCTTCCCTTGGCCAAAACGTTGGCGCAAAGGCGGCATCCATGGCGAGCGAGTCACCCAACCCCCCGCAACGCATCCTGCTGGTCACCGGGCTGCTTGGCGCGGGCAAGACCACCGCGCTCAAGGTGCTCGAGGATCTCGGCTGGGAAACCATCGACAACTTCCCGATGCGCCTGCTCGGGTGCCTGCTGGCGACGCGGCCGAGCGGCGAAGACCTCAAGGCGCCGCTGGTGATCGGGTTCGACAGCCGTACCCGCGGGTTCGATCCGCGCGCGATCATCGAACAGGTCAAGCGCCTCTCAAGCCGCGGCGAGACCGAAGTGACCACGCTGTTCCTCGATTGCTCGGGCACCGAGCTCGAGCGGCGTTACAACGAGACCCGCCGCCGCCACCCGATGGCGCAGGATCGCCCCGTCATTCAGGGCGTAGCGGCCGAGCGCGAACTGCTCGAACCGCTCCGCCGGTGGGCCGATGTGGTCATTTCCACCACCGACTTTTCGGCCAACCAGCTCCAGCAGGCGATTCGCGATCGCTTCGCGCCGATCGCGGATCGCGGGACCACAATCACGATCAGCAGCTTCGGGTTTGCCCGCGGCACGCCGCCACTGGCCGATTTCGTGTTCGACGTGCGGTTTCTCGACAACCCGCACTGGATCGATGCACTGCGACCGTTGACCGGTCAGGACGACGCGGTCGCAGCGCATATCTGCGCCGATCCGGCATGGCCCGCCGCGTTCGCGCATATCCGCGACCTGCTGCTGCTGGTCCTCCCGCGCTATACCGCGCAGGGCAAGGCCTACCTCAACATCGCGGTGGGCTGCACCGGCGGGCGGCATCGTTCGGTGTTCACCGCCGAGGAAATCGCGAAGGCCTTGCGCGGCGCCGGATTTGCGCCCACATTGCTGCATCGCAACCTGGCCGCGCGGTCGATCGACCAGATCGAGGACGCGCAGACGAAATGATTTCCGGGGCCCACATCACCTTCCTTTCCATCCTGTCGATCCGGACAGCACCGTCAATCGCCGGTTCAACCGCGCGCGACGAAAGCTGCCAATCTGTCGCTGCGGAGCATTGCTGATTCCATGATCGGCCTCATTCTGGTTACCCACGGCCGCCTGGCCGAGGAATTCATCAACGCCATGGAGCACGTCGTCGGCGCGCAGACCGATATGGTCGCGGTCTGCATCGGCCCGCATGACGACATGGAAAAGCGCCGCAAGGAGATCGCCGACGCCATTCGGCGGGTCGACTCGGGCAGCGGCGCGATTGTTTTGACCGACTTGTTCGGCGGCACTCCAAGCAACTTGGCGATTTCGCTGATGCAGACCGGGCGGGTCGAAGTGATCGCCGGGATCAACCTGCCGATGCTGATCCGCTTGGCCGGTGCGCGCAAGTGCATGGACGTCGAAGCCGCGGCCCGCGCCGCGCGCGACGCCGGGCGCAACTATATCACCATCGCGTCCGAGTTCCTCGGGCAAGACGCCTGAGGCCGCTTGGGGTGAGCGAAGCGCGCGAAACGGTCGTTATCACCAACCAGCGCGGGTTGCACGCGCGGGCTAGCGCCAAGTTCGTCAACACCGTGGCCAAGCTTGCCGAAGAACTGGTGGTGACGGTTTCCAAGGACGGCACCGAAGCGGCCGGGGGCAGCATCCTGGGGCTGATGATGCTGGGCGCGGCCAAGGGCGATTCGATCGATATTGCGGTAACCGGCGAAGGGGCCGAGGCGGCTTTGGCCAAGCTGGTGGGACTTGTCGTCGACGGTTTCGGCGAGGATTAGGGCCCAGCCCTCTTGTCGCATGCGCAGACAGATCACCGGCTTTTCCAACCCCACCGTCAAGGCGATCCGCGGCTTGCGCGACAAAAAGCATCGTCGCGAGGAACGGCGGTTCCTTGCCGAAGGTTTGCGCCTGCTGACCGACGCGCGCGAATCGGGCCGAATCCCCGAAACGCTGCTGATGGCCGAACGGCGCGAGCCGCATCCGCTGCTCGATGCGCTCGAACGCGCGGTGGAAGTGGCTGGGGGCGAGGTGCTCGAACTGGCGCCCGAACTGCTCGCCAAAGTCACCGGCAAGGATAATCCGCAGGCAGTCGCGGGGGTTTACGCCGAGTGGCCAACCGGGCTGGAGGCGATCGATCGCACCGCCAAGCCGCTGTTCCTTGTGGCGCAGGCACTGCGCGATCCCGGCAACCTGGGGACGATGCTGCGCACCGCCGATGCGGTCGGCGCGGGGGGGCTGATCCTGCTCGATGACTGCGCCGATCCGTTCTCGGTCGAGGCGGTGCGCGCGAGCATGGGGGCTATCTTCACCGTGCCGCTGGCGAAGGCGCGGTGGGATGACTTTAAGCCATGGTTGCGCGCCGGCCCCGGCCAGTTGGTTGCGGCATCGCTGCGGCAAGCGGTGCCCTATCGTGGGGCCGCCTATCGAGCGCCATGCTTCATCCTGGTCGGCAACGAATCGCGCGGATTGCCTGATGACTACGAGGCGGCCTGTGATCTGCGCGTAACGATGCCCATGCGCGGCCGCGCCGACAGTCTCAACGCCGCAGTCGCCGCCGCAGAGCTGGCCTATGAGGTTGATGCGGCGCTGCGTGGTTGATGGCGCCCCCTAATCGCCCGCGATAAGCGCGGTGATGCGATAGGCCCCGCCCTCGGTCCTGTCCGCGACGAGGCGATAATCGAGCAAACTGCGTAACTTGGCGGTGGCTACGAACCCGCTTGAGCCATCGTCAGCGGTGACGCCCGCGTATTTGGCGGTAGGATCGAAGCCGTCACCTTTGAGCATCACGAGCGCCCAGCCAAGCGGTCGCACCACTGGTGCGCCGGGCGACGGCTTGAGCCGCAGCGGCACATCGCTGCCGGTGACCAGCATCGTGCGCCCCGGATCGACGTCGTCGGGCACGCGCGAGAAGATCGCGGGCAGCGTCGCCACTGTTCCATCTGCGGCGCAACCGAGCGGGGCGAGCGCGGCAATCTCGCTCCACAGCCCGCTTTTGGGATCGGCCAGACGCTTGCGCAGTTCGTCACGCCCCGCGCCGCCGCCGAAATCGAGACGAATATCGGGATCGGCCAAAGCCGCCAGCGCCTCACCATCGCGTTTAGCTGAAGCGGCGAACACCGCCTCGCGAAACGCGGCAAAACCAGGCAGCTTGGCGCATTCGTCGCGTGGCACGTAGGCGGTGAGTGGCTTGGGCGGAACCGATGCTTCAGAAACAGGAGCCGGGCTGGAAGTGGCGGTCAGCGTTGGCGCGGCGGAGGGCTCGGGCGGCGGGGCGACAGGAGCGGCAAGGGTCTCGGGAATGGCGCTTGGTGAGGGTTCGGGAACTGGCTCGGGTCGGTCGCAGGCGGTCAGCATAGCCAGCAAGACGACACTCAGCCCTAGCCCCCTGCACTGCATCACCCCGTATCCCGTACTGCCTCGTTCGCCGTTTCCTCAATGAGCAGCGCCCCGCCCGGTTCCGCAATTTCTCGGGCATCGCCGTGGCGCGGTGCGGCCTCGATGATCGGCACATGTTCGATCTCGCGCTTACCGATCTCGATCCCCTTGTCGCGCAGCCGCCGCCCCGCAGTCAGCACGTTGCGCTCGAAGCTGCCGACAAACTTGTTGTAGTTGCCGACCGCCGATTCCAGCCCTGAACCGACCCGCTTGAGGTGTTCCGCGGCGGTCGCGAGACGATCGTAAAGCTCGCCCCCGGCCTTGCCGATCTCGACCGCCTCGCGCGCGATGGTGTCCTGTTTCCAGACCATCGCCACGGTCCGCGCTATCGCCACCAGATTGGTCGGAGTCGCCAGCAAGACCCGGTTGCGAAACGCAAAATCCCACAATTCCGGGTCGTGCTCAAGCGCCGCGGCGACGAAATGTTCGCCCGGCACAAACATCACAACGTAATCAGGCGCTTCGTCGAACTGGCTCTGGTAGCTCTTCGCGCCAAGCGTCTGAACATGGTTGCGCATCGAGCGCGCGTGCAAATCGAGGTGCCGCTTCTTCTCCGAGTCCTCGGTTGCCTCGAACGCCGCCTGATAGGCGTTGAGCGATACCTTGGCGTCGATCACCAGGATCTTCTGCCCCGGCACCCGGATGATCGCATCGGGGCGCAGGCGGCCGTCTTCGGATTGCACCGAGTGTTCGAGATGGAAGTCGGTGTGCTCGCTGAGCCCGGCCTGTTCCAGAACGTTCTGCAACGCACGCTCGCCCCAGCGGCCGCGCGCCTTGGGAGCGTTGGTCAGCGAATTGCCGAGCCGTTGCGCTTCGGCGCGGATCGCTTCCTGTCCGGCCCGCATTCCCTCGATCAATCCGGTCAGCTGACCGAACGAATCGACCCGCTTGGCCTCCAGCGAAGCGACCTGATCTTCATAGCTCTTGAGCCGATCGCCCACCGGAGCGAGCAGCGCCTTGATCCGTGCCTCGTTCTTGCCCTCGCTCTCGGCAAACCGATCCTGCGCGCGCTTGAGGAAACTTTCCTGAGCTTCGCCAAGCACTTTGGCCCCGGCATTCTGAAATTCTTTGAGCAACAATTCGCGCGCCTCGATCAACAGGCGCTCGCGATCGGCGAAGTTAGCGGCGTCGGCTTTGAGCCGAGCCACATCCTCGCGCAGCGCCTCGCGATCGCCGCGCGCCGTGTCGAGGTGGGCTGCCAGCGTGTCGCCCCGCGCAGCGCGCTCGCTCATCGTGGCCAGTTCGGGAACCATGCGTGCCAGTCGCTCGCTGAAATCGCGCGCTTCGCTATCGCGCTCGGCATGGCGCCCGCGCCACTCCGCCACCGGGCGCGAGCCGAGAAACCAGCCAAGCGCTATCCCCGCTGCCAGGCCGAGAACAAGAATCACTAAGGCAAGAACAGTCGAGTTCACGCAAACGTCCGCTAGTTAGAACGAAGAGTGAACGTACTCCCCCAACTACTTCAATGCAAGCAGGACAGTCAGCTTGCGCACAGCCGCGACGCTCAAGCCGCCTGGCGCATCTTCTGCAGCT
>JANMQW010000261.1:0-1615 GCA_031370725.1 Novosphingobium sp. | reverse complement strand
GAAGTGCAGCCCGAGCGCGGCGGCGAGGCTTTGCGCGAGGAACGTCTTGGCGGTGCCGGGTGGGCCTTCGAGCAGGACGTGGCCGCGCGCGAACAGCGCGATCAGCAAGTGCTCGACCACCTCCGTCTGGCCGACGATCGCTTTGCCGACTTCGCCGCGGATCGCCTCCGCCAGCGCGCGCACATCGTCGAGTGTGGCGTCATCGAGGGGTACGGGGTCGGTCATCGGGTGAGGCCTTTTTCGATTGTCTGAAGCGCCGCAGCGTGGCGGACAAGGTCGGCGGGTTTGCGCGCTGCGGCCAGCGCAGCAGCTTCGGCGCTGAACGCTGCGCCGGTCAGTCCCCGGCGGGCTTGGGCGGCGTCGATCGCAGCGATGTCGCTTCCGGGCGGCAGCCCGAGCGCGCGCAAGGTGCGCTGAGCTACGAGCGCGGCATAGGGCGCGCCGAGCAGGCGGATGCGCCCGGCGCGGCGGATCAGCCCGGCGCTGTTCTCGACCAGCGCGGTCTTGCCGTAAGCGACCATGCGCCCCGAAATGCGCGGCGGGCCAAAGCGGATGAACGCCCGCCACGCCACCGCCAGTGCGGCGAGTAAAAGCGCCAGCGTCGCAGCGAGGAACGGCGGGGTAAACGCCAGCGTCAGCAGGTTGCGTGCGCGCCCCAGGCCGTTGAGGGTCACGTCGAACAGGATCGGCAGCCGCCCACCTTCGCTCGCCTCGCGCAGCAGGCGCAGCGCGAACAGCGCGGTGGAACGTTCGCGCAGGCCATAGTTGTCGAACAGGTCGGGTTCGAACACCAGGATCAGCGGGTAGAGTTCGGACTTGTCGCCGCCCCGGTCCTCATCAATTCCGGCCAGCGAATTGAGCCGCGAATAATACCCCTCGTCGGCGCGGTAGGCCGCCAGGATCCGGCCCTTCTCATCCGAGGCGAGCGCGATCAGGGCTTTGCCCGTTCCGACTTCGACGCGATGCCGCTGCGGCAGGCGGCCACCACCATCCTTGAAGCGCCACGTTCCGGACTCGACCAGATCGACCACCACATCGTCGGCGAACCCTTCCCAGCGCGGCAGCATGGTGTCCACCAGGGCCACCCAGCCTGCCTTGCCGGTATTGCCGACGGGAACCGCCATCCATTTGGGCGCGACGACGATCGTCGGCCCGATCGTGCGGCGGGCGGCGACGATTCGCTCGATCTCGCCGCCTTCGGCTGCGGCAGGAGGGGTGAGCACGAGCACGCCGCGATCGTCGAGCCGATCGGCGCTGCGAACGGCCGTAACCTCCAAGCCGGCTTCACGCGCGAGCGAGGCCAGCCCGGCATAGCCCGTCAGCCCCTTGGACAGCGCATGCGCGCCGCCGTCGTTGCCGCCCCCGGTCAGCCCCGCCCCGATCGCGTAGAGCAGCACGACGAACGCAATTGCACCTACCGCGACCAGTCCCAGCGCGGCGCGCGGGGTGAAGGCCCCGGTGGCGGTCATGTGCGGCTCATCCGGCGCTGCGCAAGTTGGCCAGCGCGAAATCGGCATAAGCCTCGCGTGCAAGGTGCCAGTCGCCCTCGCCCGCGCCGCGCAAGGCGTACAAGCTGCGCTCGACCACTTGGGTGATCGTCACGAAGGCCTCGCGG
>JANMQW010000223.1:0-3740 GCA_031370725.1 Novosphingobium sp. | reverse complement strand
ACGGCGCCCCCCAATGCGCGGCGGAATGCGGCCGGCTGGAACCCGTTGGGTTCGCGCACTGCAGCGTAGGCCTGGTTGATCCGGGCGCGCAGGCCCTTGGCTGCGCCTTCAGAGACCCCTCCCTGGTTGACCAGGCCGTTGAGCAGCGTGTCGATTGCCATCACCGATTGCACCGCGCCCTCATAGTCGGTGAAGCGCGACGCGATGGCGTCGCCGGCGATCGTGTTCATCACCGCGAAGGTCTGTTCGCGGCTAAACGCGGCTCCGGCAAACCGGTCGGACAGCGCATCGGCGGTTTGGCGCAAGGCCCCCGCAGCCTGCACCGCCTGGCTCCGACCCTGACCCATTGCCGCGTGGAACGCTTTGCTCCGCGCATCGAACTGACCCGCAAGGTCAGGCGCCGCGACGCGCGCAGCGGCGAGCAGCATGATCATGTTCTCGTCGTTGTAAGGCGGCATCCCGGCCTGGATCGGACGGCCAGGATTTGCCGCAGCGGAGATCGCGCCGTCCTGGTTGTCGTAGATCCGGCGGTGGCAGCTGTGGCAATCGTAGAAAGTGAACTCAGGAAACACCCCTTCCATCGCCAGACCTGGCTGGCTGAACAAGGTCAGGCTGCGCTTGACCGCCTCGGCCTGGCCGACCGCCCAGTTGCGCATCACATTTGTCTTGCCCTTGCGCTGCACATAGTCCGCATCCTCGGTCCAATGCTGCTGGAGCGTGGAGAATAGGTCCAGCTCGAACGACACCCGCGGATGCCCCGCCGCCATGATGCTGTGCTTGACGAACTGGCCCTGGCCGTCGCCCGACATGTGGCAATCGAGGCATACCCCGGCGCGCGTCTTGGGACTGGTCAGGTCGGTCATGCCCTGGCTGACGTTGCGCGCGTGGCTGGCGCCGACGGTATAGTGCGCCGAAATCCAGCCTCCGGCGGCGCCGTGGCAGGTCTCGCAATCGACGCCTTCGTTGATACGCTTGGCTGCGGGCGCGCTGTGGCAGCCCAAACATTCGCCTCGCACGCCCTCTTCGCTGAGCGCCATCCGGCGGATGATCGCCTGGCCGCGGGGTTCACGGATCACGCGATAAGCGCGGCTGTGCGCGCCGGTGGGGGAGGATTCTTCCTGCCAGCGCAGAATCTCGTTCTGGCTGACAGGGGTGCCATCGGCGATCGAGCGTCCGTGGCAGGTCGATCCGGCGCAACTCGCCACACCCATGTGCGCACGACGAACTTCGCCCCCGGACCCACTGGCACTCTGCTGGGCATTGACCGGACTGGGTGCGATGAGGAACGCGGCAGCCAGCGCGCAAAGCGCCATACCAAGGCACCCGGCGATCGCCATCGCAGTGCCCCGCGGAAGCTTCCGAATCGTGCGCAAAAGCACGTTCACAGCGTTCGAAGAATCAAAATGACCCTGCATCGCCCCCTCGTTTCCCGAAGGCCCGAACCCGTTGGTCGGACTTCCGGTAATTTCCAGCGATGCGACCCCTGTTGCAACAGGGTCTAGGCGAACCTTGGGCGGCTGTTCAAGCCTTCAATTGACATGGCGATCGCAAAAAAGTCCCTTCCCGTCGCCGATTAGCCGCTTTGGCTCATAAAACGACCGGGTCCGGCGCGCTTAGGCAAGCGCGCCGTGGCAGTGCTTGTACTTCTGCCCCGACCCGCACGGACACGGCGCATTCCGGCTGATTCCGCTATCCGCATAGGGGTCGGAGCCAGGATCGCCTGCCACCACAGACCCAGCTGCCAGCGCTCCCAGCATCGCCGCAGCGCCGGGCACCTGGGGAATGCGAGAATCGTCTTCGCCGGTGAAAGGATCGATGTGCCCGGTCAGAAAATCGGGCAATTCGGGCAATTCGAAATCTTCGGGACTAGCGAGCCTGAACTCGCTGGTGGTCAGAATCCGGGTCACGTCCTCGCGAATCGCCTCGAGCATGCTTTCAAACAGCCCGAACGCTTCTTGCTTATACTCGCTGATCGGCTGCTTCTGGGCATAGGCGCGCAGGAACACCACCTGGCGTAACGCATCGAGCGTCGCCAAGTGCTCTTTCCAATGGTGGTCGAGCCGTTCGAGCAGGATCGCCTTTTCCAGGTTTTTCCAAGACCGCTCGTCGAGTTCGGCGATCTTGGCATCCATCTTGGCGTCGGCCGCAGCGGCGATCCGTTCCTCGACGATTTGCGGCTCTAGCCCGTCCTCCGCCATCCACGCTTCGAGCGGCAGCTCGAGCCCGACGACATCGGCGATTCGCGCCTTTAGCCCCTCGACATCCCATTGTTCGGGATACGATCCTGGCGGGCAGGCCTCACCCACCAGCGCGTTGACCGTATCGTGGCGCATATCGAGCACCACGTCGTCGACCGCATCGGCATCCATGATGTCGGCGCGCTGTTCGTAAATCACCTTGCGCTGATCGTTCATCACGTCGTCGTATTCGACGACCTGCTTGCGCACGTCATAGTTGCGCGCCTCGACCTTTTTCTGCGCGGTTTCGATCGCCTTGGACAGCCAACGCGAACCGATCGCCTCGCCATCGGCCAGATTGCTGTTCATCATCTTGGCGAACAGCGTGTCCGGCCCGAAAATTCGCAGCAGATCGTCTTCGAGGCACAAGTAAAACCGCGACAGCCCGGGATCGCCCTGGCGGCCCGAACGCCCGCGCAGCTGGTTGTCGATCCGGCGACTTTCGTGTCGTTCCGTGCCGAGCACGAACAATCCGCCGGCTTCGAGCACTTGCGCCTTTTCCAGCGCGATCTCATCGCGCATCCGGTCGATGGCAGCGTCGCGCTCGGGCCCTTCGGGCACTTCGCCCAGTTCGTCGTCGAGGCGATATTCGAAATTGCCGCCAAGCTGGATGTCGGTCCCGCGCCCAGCCATGTTGGTGGCGATGGTCACCGCCCCCAGCCGCCCGGCCTGGGCAACGATCCGCGCCTCCATTTCGTGGAAACGCGCGTTCAGGACGCTGTGCTTGACCCCCTCGGCGGTGAGGAATTCGCTGAGCAGCTCAGATTTCTCGATCGAGACGGTGCCGACCAGTACCGGCTGGCCGATGATGTTCTTCTCGGCGATGGCCTTGGCGATCGCCTGGAACTTGTCCTGGGTGTTCTTGTAAAATTCGTCTTCCTCATCGACCCGCAGCACCGGCACATTTGTTGGAATCGTGACGACATTCATCTTGTAGATGTCGAAGAATTCAGAAGCTTCGGTGGCGGCGGTGCCGGTCATCCCCGAAAGCTTGGGGTACATCCGGAAATAGTTCTGGAAGGTGATCGAGGCCATCGTCTGGTTCTCAGGTTCGATCTTCATGCCCTCCTTCGCTTCAACCGCCTGGTGGAGGCCATTGGACCAGCGCCGGCCATCCATCATCCGCCCGGTGAACTCGTCGATGATGATGATCTTCTCATCCTTGACGATATAGTCGATGTCGCGCTTGAACATCACGTTGGCGCGCAGGCTCTGGTCGAGGTGGTGGACCACCTGGGTGTTTTCTACATCGTAGAGGTTGCTGCCGACCAGATGACCGGCTTCCTCGAGTTGGCGCTCGGCCCACTCGACCCCGTCTTCGGTCAAGCTGATGTTCTTGGTTTTCTCGTCGGCCTCGTAAAGCTCTTTGGGCAGGCGCTTCACCACCGCATCGACCTGAAGATAGAGGTCGGACTTGTCGTCGGTCGGCCCGCTGATGATCAACGGCGTGCGAGCCTCGTCGATCAGGATCGAATCGACCTCGTCGACGATCCCATAGTTGAA
>JANMQW010000184.1:0-9117 GCA_031370725.1 Novosphingobium sp. | reverse complement strand
AGACGTGCTGACCAGCTTTCTCGCCCAGTTCTATGAAGAAGTGCCGCCGCCGCGCTGCATCCTGCTCGACCGCGAATTGCCCGAGGGCGCGTTGCTCGCCGAGGCGCTGGCGCCATCTGCAGGCGGCAGGGTGGAGATTTCGGTTCCCCAGCGTGGTGACCGCAAGCGGATGATGGAGCAGGCGCAGCGCAACGCAGTCGAGGCGCTTGAGCGGCGTCAGGCCGAAAGCGGGACCAAGGCCAGGCTCAACCGCGAGCTGGCCGAATTCCTCGAGCTGGCTGAGCCACCGCGGCGGATCGAAGTCTACGACAACAGCCATATCCAGGGCGCTCAGGCGCTCGGTGCAATGATCGTGGCCGGGCCCGAGGGGTTCCTCAACGGCCAGTACCGCAAGTGGAACATCAAGACCGCACAATCGAACGACGATGTCGGGATGATGCGCGAAGTGCTGGGACGTCGGTTCGCCAGACTTCAGCAGGAGGGCACCCAGACCGAGGACGCCGACCGCGATGGCGGGATGTGGCCTGATCTGGTGCTGCTCGACGGGGGCAAGGGTCAGATGTCGGCGGCGCGCGATGCGCTCGAGGAGCTGGGGATTGAGGACGTCCCGCTAATCGCGATCGCCAAGGGGCCGCACCACGGGCGCGAGGGGCGCGAGGTGTTTCACTTTCCCGATGGCCGCGAAAAGATGCTGCCGGTCAATTCGCCGCTGCTGTTCCACCTTCAGCGGCTGCGCGACGAGGTCCACCGCTTTGCCATTGGCGCGCATCGCGAAAAGCGCAGCCGGGCGATCACCGCCAGCCCGCTCGACGAAATCCCAGGGATTGGCCCGGCGAGAAAACGCGCGCTGTTGCTCCACTTCGGCACCGCGGGCAAAGTCCGCGCCGCCGCGCTCGGCGATCTCCAGCACGCGCCGGGAGTGAGCGTGGCGGTTGCGCAGACGGTTTACGATTTCTATCATCCCGCGGGGTAGCGTCGAAATCCGGGGGGAAACGATGATCCGCAAGCTGATTTCACTAGCGCTTCTCGCAGCGCCGATTCCGGCGATCGCGCAGCCGGTGTCGGTGCGGCTGATCTGGGATGGCAACGATTCGATCGGCGGGGTCCTGGTCAACCGCGTTCGCGGCCTGATCGCGGTATCGGGCGACAAGCGCGAGGTGGTGCAATCGACGCCGGGTGTCGCGGTCATCGTCCAGACCATCAACCCGGCGGCCGAGTTCCTAGCCGGCTCGGCGCGCAAACCGGAATTCACGGTCTATTCGCTGGTAATCAACGTCCGCGCCGATGGCGTGCCCGACGTGTTCGGCAGCGCCGCGCTCGGTTATTGCGCGTTCGAGGATGTTGCGGGATGTTCGCGCGAAATCATCGACGCGATAGACGAGGAAATCGTGAAGCGAGGGGTGCGGTAGTCAGGCTTGCCAGGCAATCGAGGCGCCGTGCGGATGCGATACGGCAAGCAGGGTCGGTTCTGATCCGCCAGGCCAATAGCGCACGATCAGTTCATGGCGGTGTGTGTTGCGGTTTGCCTCGACCGCTATCCATGCCAGCGCGCGCTGCTCGGTCGCGCGAGCGCCCGCTGCCTCTATCGCCGCGGTGACCCGTTGCTGCTGGTCAATCGGGACATACTGCCAAACGATCGAATGCATCATCACTCGCGTCGTCCCTTCCGCCTGGGGCTTGGCGAGCTCGGCCTCGACGAAATCGGCGGCGTTCATCTTGACCAGATCGGGCGCCTGTGACGTTGCCGCGACGATCGCGGCGTCCATTCGTGCGAAGCGGATGTGGTGCTCGGGCCAAATGTAGGCTTTGAGCCGCATTGCTTGGGCCGGATCGGTGAGATCGACCGGCGCGACGTCGCAGCCCTTGAGCGAGATGATCTCGAACCTCCGGTCGGGCGGCGGTGGCCCCTCCCACTCAGGCTTGAACGCGATGGCACTCGGTTCCAAACCGACTTTCACCCCGCCGAGATCATAGCGGTAGCGATCCATCATCAGGTTGATCCCCGCGCTCGATCCGATCTCGCGGCATTCGAACCGCGGCGGAAGGCCACGGTCGGCAAGCCACAGCATCGCGGCAACGAAATTTGCTGATCTTCCCGCCTCGTTGGTCTGCGGCGGGCCGTCAAGCCAAGGCAGGAGGCGTTGTTCGTGCGCGGCAATCGCCAAAGCAACGAGCGCGACGTCGTCGGCAGCCTTGCCGCGGTAGATCGCGCTCAGTTCGGCCGCTTCCCCGGAAAGGTGAAGTGCATGCAGCCCGCCAACAATCCGCAGCGGCAGGGCATCACCCATCGGTGCGCCGGGCCAATGTCGGATCCGGTCGAGAAGCACTCCTTGGCGGTCACTCGCGATCAATTCGCCCACTGCAGCGACAATGCGGGCGGTAATGGGCGCGCCTGCATGGTTGCAATATATGACTTGGTTGGAAAACGACGTGGCAATAGCGGCGGCACCGATTGCTGTGACGTCGATGAATTCGTATTTACCAAGCTGATTCTGCCCGGCCATCTTCATCTCCTCTCGCAATTGCGCTTTGCCGCACCGCACCGTAAGGCGCGCGGGCCATGATGACCCCGCTGACTTTCGCCGTTCCCAAGGGCCGCATCCTCGACGAGGCGCTGCCCGTAATGGCGCGTGCCGGGGTGGTGCCCGAAGCCGCTTTCCACGACAAGAAGAACCGCGCGCTGTCGTTTGGCTGCGAGGAGTCCAGCGTCTTTGGGGCGGACATGCGGATCATCCGCGTACGCGCGTTCGACGTGGCGACGTTCGTGGCGCATGGCGCGGCGCAGGCCGGGATCGTCGGGTCCGACGTGATCGACGAATTCGCCTATGCCGATCTCTATGCTCCGGTCGATCTCGACATCGGCCACTGCCGCCTGTCGGTCGCCGAACCGCGCGATGCCGAAGGTCTGTCGAGCGCAAGCCATGCGCGGGTCGCAACCAAGTATCCCAACCTCACCCGGCGCCATTTCGAAAGCCAGGGCATCCAGGCCGAGTGTGTCAAGCTCAACGGCGCGATGGAACTGGCGCCCTCGCTGGGTCTGGCCGGGCGGATCGTCGATCTGGTTTCGACCGGACGGACACTGGCAGACAATGGCCTGGTGGAGACCAGCGTGATCATGCCGGTTTCGGCGCGACTGATCGTCAACCGCGCCGCGCTCAAGACCGACCCGCGGCTGGGCGCACTGATCGACGCGTTCCGCGCGCTCGCTGCCACGAAGCTGGCCGCCTGATGCGTCGACTCAATTCACACGACCTCGGTTTTGCCACGGCGTTCGACCGGCTGGTGCGCGATCGCCGCGAAAGCGATGGCGAGGTTGCTAGCGACGTCACCGCGATCATCAATGCCGTGCGCCTGCGCGGTGACGCGGCGGTGGCCGAATACACCGAACGGTTCGATCACCACGTGTTGGGCGACGACTGGCGCATCGCCGCGGCCGATTGCCGCGAGGCGTTCGAGGCGCTCGACCCGATCTTGCGCGCGGCACTCGAACTCGCCGCAACGCGGATCCGCGCCTATCACGAAGGCCAGCTTCCCGAGGACCGCGATCACACCGACGCCGAAGGTGTACGCATGGGCGCGCGGTGGCAAGCGGTCGATGCGGCGGGGCTGTATGTGCCCGGCGGACGCGCGGCCTACCCGTCGTCGCTGCTGATGAATGCGATCCCCGCGAAAGTCGCCGGGGTCGGACGGCTGGTGGTGGTCACCCCCACGCCGGGCGGAGCGATCAACCCTCTGGTCCTCGCCGCCGCGCACATCGCCGGGGTTGACGAGGTCTGGCGGATCGGCGGGGCGCAGGCGGTTGCCGCGCTGGCCCACGGCACCGCGCGGATTGCGGCGGTCGATGTCATCACCGGCCCCGGCAATGCCTGGGTTGCGGAAGCCAAGCGCCAGCTGTTCGGTGTGGTCGGGATCGATATGGTCGCCGGGCCTTCTGAAATACTGGTTATCGCCGATGGCCTCAACGATCCTGAATGGATCGCCGCCGACCTGCTCAGCCAGGCCGAGCACGATCCTGCCGCGCAATCGATCCTGATCACCGATGATGCCGCGTTCGCGAATCAGGTCGCCGATCTGGTGGGGGTCGAGCTGGCACTGCTTCCGACTGCGCGGGTGGCCAAGGAAAGCTGGGAAACCCACGGCACGATCATCGTCGTCGCCAGCCTCGACGAGGCCCCCGCACTCGCCAATCGCCTCGCTGCCGAGCATGTCGAACTGGCGGTCGCCGATCCCGAGGCGCTGTTCGCCTTGATCCGCCACGCAGGCAGCGTGTTCCTGGGTCGCAACACCCCCGAGGCGATCGGCGACTACGTGGCCGGGCCCAACCACGTCCTGCCGACGGGGCGCCGCGCACGGTTCTCGTCGGGCCTGTCGGTGCTCGACTTCATGAAGCGCACCAGCTTCATCGCGATGGGCGAAGGCGCGCTCGAGAAGATCGGCCCTGCGGCAATCGCGCTCGCCGAGGCCGAGGGCCTGTCTGCGCACGCGCGCTCGATCGAAGTAAGGCTGGGCATATGAAGGCGACCTCCAAGGGGCGCTCCGCCGCGCGGCTGGCTGCAGTGCAGGCGCTGTACCAGCTCGAAATGGAACAGACCGCGATGGCGCGGTTGCTCGACGAGTTCCACCAGCACCGCCTGGGCGCAGAGATCGAGGACGAGCAGTATCTCGAGGCCGAGACCGCGTTCTTCGACGATATCGTCCGCGGCACCCACGCCCGCCGCGAAGAAATCGACGGCCTGATAACCGAACGGCTCGCCACGGGCTGGACGATGGCGCGGATCGACAAGACCATGCTGCAGATCCTGCGGGCGGGAACTTACGAACTGCTATCACGCGGCGACGTGCCAACCGCCACCGTCATCAGCGAATACCTCGACGTCGCCCACGCCTTCTTCGATCAACGCGAGGCGAAGTTCGTCAACGGCGTGCTGGATGCAGTGGCGAAGGGCGTGCGGAGGTGACAGCAACCCTCCCCGTTGACGGGGAAGGGACGTGACCGGCGAGTCCTCGTTCATTGCTGCGTTGCGCGCGATTGCGACGAACATCGCTGCCCGCAATCTCGATGACGATTGCGCGGTTCTCGAGATTGGCAACGAAACGCTGATCCTGACCCACGACATGATGATCGAGGGCGTCCACTGGTTGCCCGGCCAAGACCCTGCGGATGTCGCCTGGAAGCTCGTCGCGGTGAACCTTTCCGACCTGGCCGCCAAGGGTGCTGAACCCATTGGGGTCTTGCTTGGCTACAGCCTGGGCGGCGACGATCTTCGCTTTATCGAAGGGCTGCGCGAAGCTCTGGAAGCGTTCAACGTGCCGTTGCTGGGCGGCGATACGGTTGGCGGGGGCATAGTGCAAGCGCATGGCATGACTGCGCTCGGCCGCGCCACGCATCGCCCCGTTCCTTCGCGGTCGGGGGCGATGGCGGGCGATGGCGTGTGGCTGACGGGGGCGGTGGGGGGCGCCATGCTCGGGTTCGACGCGGTCCGCGCTGGGCTCGATGATCCGGCGAACCGCCAGGCATTCTGCCGCCCACTGCCGCTGCTCGCCGAGGGCCGGGCGCTCGCCCCGTTGGTAACCGCGATGATGGATGTTTCCGATGGCCTGCTGCTCGACGCGTCGCGTCTGGCTCAGGCGAGCGGAGTGACGCTGGCGCTGGTCAGTTCCGCGATCCCCTTAGCCGAGGGGGTCACCCAAGCGGGCCGCGCGGACGAAGCACTGCGCTGGGGCGACGATTATCAGTTGTTGGTCACCCTGCCACCAGGGATTCGGCCACCGCTCCCAGCCACGCAAATTGGAGAGGTTCGGGAACCCGGCCTATCGCCCATCCTCGTTAACGGCGCTGCACCCGATGCTGCGCACCCGCTCGGTTATCTCCACGGTTCATCCCGCTAGGGGCTTGCACCCTCGGGAAAGCTTCGTATAGCGGCGCCGTCCACGGCCCTGCGCAAGCGGGGCCGCGTGTTATGCGCATACCGGAAATTCGGCCAAAATTAGGGGGAGCAGCGCCGTGAATCTCGTCACGATCGCCATTATTCTTGGACTTCTGTCCATCGTATACGGTGTTTTCACCAGCCGACAGGTGCTGAGTGCAAGCGCCGGCAACGCCAAGATGCAGGAGATCGCTGCGGCGATCCAGGAAGGCGCGCAAGCCTATTTGCGCCGTCAGTATACCGCGATAGCGATCGTCGGCGTGATTGTGGCGGTGATCGTCGCGGTGTTCCTCGGGACGGTTTCGGCGGTCGGGTTCGTGATCGGCGCGGTGCTTTCGGGTGTCGCCGGGTTCATCGGGATGAACATCTCGGTGCGCTCGAACGTGCGGACCGCCGCAGCCGCACAGGTCGGCCTCCAGAACGGCCTAACCCTGGCGTTTCGCGCCGGGGCGATTACCGGAATGCTGGTCGCGGGGCTCGCCCTGCTGGCCATCGCGGTATTTTATTACTACCTCGTCTACGTCGCGGGCTACACCGTCGGCCAAGACGACCGCACTGTGGTTCAGGCGCTGACCGCGCTGGCCTTTGGCGCATCGCTGATCTCGATCTTTGCGCGATTGGGCGGCGGCATCTTTACCAAGGCAGCCGACGTCGGCGCCGATCTGGTCGGCAAGGTCGAAGCCGGAATCCCTGAGGACGACCCTCGCAACCCGGCAGTGATCGCGGACAACGTCGGCGACAATGTCGGCGATTGCGCGGGCATGGCCGCCGATCTGTTTGAGACCTACGTTGTCACCGTCGGTGCCACGATGGTGCTGACCGCGCTGCTACTCAAGGGCGCAGACAACCTGATGGCGCTGATGGCGCTGCCGCTGCTGATCGGCGGCGTGTGCATCGTGACTTCGATCATCGGCACTTACTTCGTCCGCCTTGGTGGCGGCACCAACATCATGGGCGCGATGTACAAGGGCTTCCTCGTCACCGCGGTGCTCTCGGTACCCGCCATCTGGTGGGCGATCAGCTTTGCGCTGGGCGGCGACATGGAAGCGGCCATCGGTGGCCAAGCCTACTCCGGCCGCATCCTGTTCTATTGCGGGTTCCTGGGTCTGGTTATCACCGGGCTGATCATCTGGATCACCGAATACTACACCGGGACCAACTATCGTCCGGTCCGCTCGATCGCGAAGGCTTCTGAAACCGGCCATGGCACAAACGTTATCCAGGGCCTTGCGATCAGCATGGAATCGACAGCGCTGCCGACGCTCGTAATTTGCGCCGGGATCATCATCGCCTACCAGCTCGCCGGCCTGATGGGCATCGCCTATGCTGCCACTGCGATGCTGGCGCTGGCCGGGATGGTCGTGGCGCTCGACGCTTACGGCCCGGTCACCGACAATGCCGGCGGCATCGCCGAAATGGCGGCGATGGACGACGACGTCCGTAAGAAGACCGATGCGCTCGATGCGGTGGGCAACACCACCAAGGCCGTCACCAAAGGCTATGCGATCGGATCGGCCGGTCTTGCCGCGCTGGTCTTGTTCGCCGCCTACACCACCGACCTCAAGGAGTTCTTCCCCAACCTGACGGTCAACTTCAGCCTTGAGAACCCTTATGGAATCGTCGGGCTGCTGCTCGGCGCGCTGCTGCCCTATCTGTTCGGCTCAATGGGCATGACCGCAGTGGGCCGCGCCGCGGGTGAAGTGGTCAAGGACGTTCGCGAGCAGTTCAAGAACAACCCGGGCATCATGACTTACGAGACCAAGCCCGACTATGCCCGCACGGTCGACCTGGTGACCAAGGCGGCGATCAAGGAAATGATTGTCCCGTCTCTGTTGCCGGTCGCAGCGCCGATCGTGGTGTACTTCGTGATCGCAGCGATCGCCGGACCGGCCCAGGGCTTTGCAGCCCTTGGCGCGTTGCTGATGGGCGTGATCGTCGGCGGGCTGTTCGTCGCGATCTCGATGACTTCGGGCGGTGGCGCGTGGGACAATGCCAAGAAGTTTATCGAGGACGGCAACCATGGCGGCAAGGGCAGCGAGGCTCACAAGGCCGCGGTGACCGGCGATACCGTGGGCGATCCTTACAAGGACACCGCCGGCCCGGCGGTCAACCCGATGATCAAGATCACCAACATCGTCGCGCTGCTGCTGATCGCGGCGCTGGCGGCGAACGGGGTGGGGTAATCCTGCACTACACCTGTTGGTCCAAATAGAAGCCCCGCCCGGAGCGATCTGGGCGGGGTTTTGCTTGAGGTCACAAGCACTGCAATAAATCCAAACTCGGCGCCGTGAACAACAAATTGCAGCGGCGATCCCGAAGGAACTAACTCTTTCCATCGGCCGTCGCCGTCGCCCGCGCCCGGCTCTCCCGCACCACCAGCCAGCTCAGCAGCCCGATCGGCCCGGCCAAGAATGTCGCGAACAGGAATGGCAGTTGCACCCAGCGCACAAAGAGCTTGGCGTCGGCGTCGCGGGCGATCCACAGGCCGGTGAACAGGTCGAAGGCGAGGTAGTGGGTCCAGCCCAGCACGATCCCGCCGTCCGACTGGAACAGCGCGCGGATACCGGGGATCGAATAGTCGAACGGCGGTTCCGCTCCGCCGCCCACGCGCCCCGGATCGGCCAGCCCGCCGACCAGCACCACGACCATCGCTGCATAACACACGCATAGCAGCGCCACCCCGAGATAGAGCACCACGCTCATCGTCAAGGGCTTGCGCGGGAAGAATGCGAGCAGGACCCAGCCACCCAGCGCGATGGCGTTGGTGAGCGAGAACAGGGTGGTCCACATACGCGTGCCTCTCCTTGTCCTGCGTCCATACATTGTTCGCGCCGAAATTGTAGAAGCACCAATCTGCCGCGCCCGTGTTAACCGAACTTTCGCCTCCGTCTGCTAGCCCACCGCACCGACAAGCAGGTCGCGACGTGGCGGGGATGCCTTTTGGGGGTTGAGGTCTTTATCGAGCGCCGTGAATTGTCGCGGCTGTCACCCGCTCCCGCGCGCGCGGTCGCGGCGGGCGACAGCGTGCTGGTCGCGGCGAGCTGGAAGAGCTGGGCCGATGGCGCAGCAATCGAGCGCTGGGATGCGCTTGCTTTAAGCGCCGCCGAACCCAATCCGTTCTTCGAAAGCTGGTACCTGCTGCCCGCGCTGCGCCGCTTCGACAAGGCCGGCAAAGTCGAAATTCTGCGCT
>JANMQW010000150.1:0-2200 GCA_031370725.1 Novosphingobium sp. | reverse complement strand
GAGGCACGCCCCCACCAGCTTGCCCGGCACGACCCCGTCGCCCGGCTCCCTGTATTCAATCAGATAGCTCTTTACGGGGGTGTGTTCCACCATATCCGCAAAGTCCATCTCGTCCATCGTCGCCATGCCCCCACCGGGGTGGCGCCGCGAGAGGTAACGCTGGAGCAGCTCGAACTGTTCCGCGGTCGACCACGGCTTGCAGGCCGAAACTTCAAGGTCGGCGTTGCGCTGGATGACCTTGCGCTGGGTCGCCGAGGGCTCGAACTCGTGCGCCGCGACGCGAACCGAGACACAAGCCTGACAATCGAGGCACGACGGGCGGTAGGCAACGGTCTGCGACCGCCGGAAACCGATCCGCCCGAGAGCGTCGTTGAGCGAATCCGCGTGCGGGCCCTTGAGCTCGGTGAACACCTTGCGCTCGCTTTTGCCCGGAAGATAAGGGCACGGCGCGGGGCTCGTCACGAAAAACCGGGGAAAGCGCACGGGGGCCGTCACGAGTTCAAGGCATCCTTCCAACGGTGAGCCAGAGCTCGGCTCTGCGGCGACTATGGCCGAGCGCGGGTAATGGTGAAAGGGGCTTAACCACGAAACACGGTTAGCGAACGATTATTTTGCACGACAGCGTGTTCGGGGCCGTAGTTCCACCGCTCAGCCAGTCAACGCGAGTGGCCCCGTGGCATCACGGTGAAGATCCGGAAGCCTTCCCAGCGAAGATGCGAGGAGGCAGCAAAGCGATCAGCCATGGCAAGGTCATCGCCAACAGGAGCCACTTATAATCGGAATCGATCAGAAAATTGGCGATCGCCATGCAGCCGATCGATGCCAAACCCGAGGCGGCGACCGCCATTCGCGGTAGGGGTCGTCTACCGCGCAATCCGGTTATCGCGACATGAAGGGTGAGCAGGCCGGTCGCGAAGATATAGCCGCCGAGGACATCGAAGACCCGCGCCAGCCAGGACTGCAACCGTGGCATCTCGGCTTGCAATCGAATGGTCGATGTATCGATATAGCGCAAATCTTCGGGCAGCAGAGGCGGTCGGATGAAGGCGAAGTAGAGACCCATCAGCATCAGGAAAATGCCGCCAAGGGCAAGTAAGCAGGGTACCGCCCGTTCAGCCTTCATCGGTTTTCCCATGCAAGTTCGGCAGATTGGCTAATACACGCAATCCCTAGCGAATCGGACGGGCTTGGAGTCGTACCGGAGTCACCCCTTCAACCGAGGCATCCCCGTGAAATCGCCCTTGCCGATCTTGAGGCCCTGCGCGCGCAAGATGTCATAGGCGGTGGTGGCGTGGAAATAGAAGTTTGGCTGGGCGAAACTGAGCAGGAAGTTCTCGGCGGTGAACGGCATCTTCCGGTCGCGGAATTCAAAGCGCATGTCCTGGCCGATGAAGCCTTCGACTTCGGCTGGATCGAGCGCGGCGAGAAATGCGTCGGCGCCAGCCAGTTTGGCCCTGAGTCCGTCGAACGTGGTCGGCCAGGGCTCGAGGCTTGGCGAATAAACCCCCGCGCGCACGCCCTCGATGCTGCCCTGCGAATGTTCGGCCACGGCCTTCACCTGATACCCGAACGGAAGCATGGTTTCGATCAGCCGAGCCTCAACCAGCGCCGCATCGGGTTCGCCCTTTTCGGCGCAGTGCGCGGCGGCCTTGTCGACCAGCGCGGCGACCGCGGCGATGATCTGGCGGTACGAAGGGATCGTGGCGTCGTAGAGTGAAAGCGGCATGTGTGATCCTTAAAGCGAAACGAAATGGATGCTCAGGCAAACCCGTGGGCGAGAAATTGTTCGGCGAGCCCGGCGAGCAGCGCGGCACCCTTGGGCATGACGCCTTCATCGAGCACCATCCGCGTCGAGTGGAGCCCACAGCAACTGGCGAGGTCCGCGCCTTCGTGCGCGACGCCCAGGAAGAACATCGCGCCGGGCACTTTTTCCAGCACATACGCGAAGTCCTCCGCGCCCATGATCGGATCGCGCATCCGGTGGAAGGCGCTATCGCCGAACATCTGGGTGCTGACGACCTCGCCCAAGGCCACCGCGCGTTCGTCGCAGATGGTGACTGGGAAGCCTTCCTCGATCCGGACGGTGGCGGTCAGCCCGTGTGCGGCGGCGATGCCCTCGGCCAGCCGGGTGATTTCTTCCTTGAGCCGCGAACGCGCTTTCGGGCTGAGCGTGCGCATCGTCCCGTCGAGCTCGCACGAA
>JANMQW010000134.1:0-3544 GCA_031370725.1 Novosphingobium sp. | reverse complement strand
GCCCCCGAATACATCACAGTCGATTTCGAGCGCGGCGACGGGGTGGCGCTGAACGGCGCCGCGATGTCGCCCGCCACGCTGCTGACCGCGCTCAACACGCTGGGCTGCAAGCACGGGATTGGGCGGCTCGATCTGGTCGAGAACCGCTTCGTCGGCATGAAATCGCGCGGGATGTACGAGACTCCCGGCGGCGAGATCTATGCGCGGGCACATCGCGGGATCGAGCAGATCACGCTCGATCGCGGCGCGGCGCATCTCAAGGACGAGCTGATGCCCAAATATGCCGAGCTGATCTACAACGGCTTCTGGTTCGCCCCCGAACGCGAGATGCTCCAGGCGGCAATCGATCACAGCCAGGCCAAAGTGGGCGGCACTGTGCGGCTTAAGCTTTACAAGGGTATGGCCCAAGTGGTCGGGCGCAAGAGTGCCGACAGCCTCTATTCGGAGCGCCACGTGACCTTCGAGGACGACGCCGGGGCCTACGACCAGAAGGATGCGGCGGGGTTCATCCGGCTCAACGCGCTGCGGTTGCGGTTGCTGGCGCAGCGCGATCGCTAACCCGGTTGCGTCCCTTGGCGCAGAGAAATCTAAGACGGTCGCCATGGTTATCCACCGTTCCAGCGGGGCCTGTGGATAACGTGGATAAATAGAGCTTGCGCGACTCGGTTTCGAGGCGCAGCATTCATGGGTCGGAAGTGAGAAAACGACTGCGGATCGGGGCGCAAGCCCATGAGAAGTAGGAAGGTTTTTTGCATCTGATGCGGCTTGGAACGAACGCTGCGACACCGCGCCAAAAGGTCCTCGGGCCCGACGGAAACGGAGTAACGCGCGCGAGTGAAAAGTCGGTAAGGGCAGCCGCCGGTGCTGGCGGACGCAGACGACGAAGGAAGGCTTCGGCCCGACTTCGAACCGCGGCGAAGGCAAGCACCACCAGGGTTGGCAGACGCAGACGACGCGAAAAGGTTTCGGCCCGATCGCGGACCGCGGCGAAAGCAGACAGGGGCCGTGCGACTGTCCGGATCTTTCCCTCGGTAACCGCGCGATGCTTCGGCATCGCGCCCCGGGGGAAACGATCCTACGCCCACAATGGCGCTACGAACGATGATCGCCGGTTCTTCATGGACCGCCGGAAAGGTTGCGACGGATAGTCGAAGGAACGCGCAAGCGGACCCCTGACGGCCCAGATGGCGCGGCGAGCAATCGCCGGAGAACATCGAAAGCAATCCGCCACCTCCCACCCGGAAACGGCAATCGCCAAATCGAACGTGCGAAGTGTGAGCGAGAGTGGGGCCCGGGAGCAATCCCGGGCCCCATTTGCGTTTGGAAGCCCCACACCCTCGCGATGCGCTCGAGCAAGCAACTCCACAGCTATCCAACTCCGCTCGTCCTGAGCTTATCGAAGGACCGCTTTTCATTGGCGCAATCACGCGCGAGGCACGAAGTGCAAGTACGGTCCTTCGATAAGCTCATGTCGAGCGGTTCAGGGTTGGGAGCATCGCGCTAACCAAACGCGACCAATTGCGACATTCCGCGACTTGCCTCACCCGTTCGCGCTGGCACCATCGACGGCGAGGGAGAATCCCGATGAGGCTATCGATAATTCTGATCGCCGCCCTGCTCGCAACCACCGCAGGCTATGCCGTTCAAGCCGCCCAATCGTCCGAGGCCGGCAAGGTCATGGCACCGACGCCGCGTACGGGCACTGCCATTGCCTATGGCCCCGATCCGCTCCAGCGGCTCAGCCTGTGGCCGGCAATCGTCCCCCAGCAAGGCGCGCGTGCCAGCGACACCCCGCTGATCGTCTTCGTCCACGGTGGCGGCTGGAAGCGCGGGAGCAAAGACAACGCCACCGGCGCTTGGAAGATCGAACACTACCCCGGCGAAGGCTATGCGTTCGCCTCGATCGACTACCGTCTGGTCCCGCAAGCCACTGTCGGACAGCAGGCTCAGGATGTCGCCGACGCGGTCAAGGCGCTGCTTGCCGGGGCCGACAAATACCACATCTAACGCCGCCGCGTCGTTTTGATGGGCCACAGCGCGGGCGCGCACTTGATCGCGCTGGTCGGCACCGACGAGCGCTATCTGCGGAAAGCCGAGCTTTCGTTCGCCGATCTCGCCGGCGTGATCCCCATCGACGGCGCTGCCTACGACGTCGAACAGCAGATCGCCCAGGCAGGCCCGCTCATGCGCCGCACCTACGCCGGAGCATTCGGAAATGACCCTGCCCGCCAGCACGCGCTCTCGCCCATCGCGCAGGCCGCCGCGCCCAACGCCCCGGCGTTTCTCCTGCTCCATGTCCAGCGAAAGGACGGCGTTGCCCAGAACACCGCGCTCGAAGCCGCGCTGCGCATGGCCGGAACCCGCGTCGAACGCCGTGACTTTCCCGGCGATGGCCCGCGCGGCCACATGGAAATCAACCGCCGCCTCGGCGACCCGGCCTACGCGCCGACGACGGCGGTCGATGCCTGGCTCGAGACGGTCGTCACCAGGCGATAGCCCGCGTCAATCGTGTCGAGCCCCAGCAGGTGGCCGTGGCGTCCGTGCCACAGGCCCGAATCGAGGTCGTTTTCCAGCCGTCGCAAGCCGTCTTCGACACCGGCGATCACCCAGAAGGAGGACATCGCAGCGCGGATGCGCGGATCGAGGTAGGCGCGCGGGCGGCGCCAATAGGCGTAGAGAAAGCCGTCGCTGCAATCGTGCGGTATGGGCAACGGCGTGAGCTCGATCGCTCCCAGCCAGCGCCCGTAGTCGCTCATCTGCGGCATGATCTGCTCGTCGAGGTCGATCAGTTCGGGCAGATAGTCGGTCAGCCAGTTGCCGCGATGGGTGGGATCGAACGTCAGCAGCACCACCGGCCCGCGCGAAACCCGGCGCATTTCGGCCAGGCCTCGTGCCTTGTCAGCCCAGTGATGGACGGTGAGGATCGCCATCGCGGCGTCGAGGGAGTTGTCGGCAAGCGGCAGGCTTTCGGCGCTGGCCTGCACCACCGGCGCGGCTCCACGCGGGCGCTGACGGATCATTTCGAGCGAGGGTTCGACCGCAGTAACCTCGCGATCGACGGGTTCGTAGGACCCCGCCCCTGCCCCGACATTGAGCACCGTCCGCGCGGCTCCGAGCGCCGCTTCGATCTGTGCGGCAATCCGCGGATCGGGTTTGCGGAGGTTGGCGTAATCGACGCCGATGGTGTCGTAGAGCGCAGCCACTGAATGGCCTACAGGCGAACCGGGTCGATCCCGGCCAGCACATGCGTGCAGCCCAGCGCCGCCGCATCGTCGCCCACATCGAGCTCCGCTACCGTCCGCCAGCCAATCGCGCGCAGGCGTTGGGCTACCTCGCGATCGTGGTCCAGCGGCAGAAACAGAGTGTCGCGCGCAGCCTCGTCGGCGATGACGCCGGGCAGGCTGTCGGGGTAGAGCGAGAATCCGGTGGCGACCTCGCCCTCACCGTCCTCGCGGCCGATCCGATAGGTCCCGCCGCGCCCCAGCGAGCCGCGCACGCCTTCGGCGAACAGGGTAAAGCCGAACCAGCTCTGGTATTCGAAGCC
>JANMQW010000124.1:0-5947 GCA_031370725.1 Novosphingobium sp. | reverse complement strand
CTGCGCGATGTGCCTGGCGCGATGCTGCTGACCGCGGCGCTCGAACTTGAGGCCGGGAACATCAACCTTGCGGTAGAGCAGAGCGACCGCCTGTTGCGCTACCAGCCCGACAACCAATTGGCCCAGCATATCCTGGCAAGGGCGATGGCACTTAGCGGCGCTCCTGGCTCCCTGGTGGAACGTTTCGCGCCATTGGCCGAGCGTGCCGAAGCTTCGGCCTACCTGCTGACGCTTGTCGCGCGCAGCTATGAAGAACTGGGCCGCCTCCGCGAAGCGATTGCCTTGCTCAAGCGCGCTGCCGACCCGTCGCCGCCATCGCTCAAGTCGCTACCGGCCGGCGCCGACCTGCCGGTGCTGGCTCAGCGCTATCCCGATGCGCCGCGCCAGGCGGCGGAGGCAGTACCCTATATCCGGGCGTTGCTGGGGCTCGGCGACACCGCGACCGCTGCAGCCGCAGCGCAAAAGCTGCTGGCAGGCAACCCCGGCGCGCCCGATGCCTATCTGATCGCGGGCGATATCGAGCTGGCGCGCCAGAACTCGGCGCGAGCATTGCCGCTGTACCAGACCGCAGCAGCAATCCGTTTCGGCGAAAGCGAATTGCTCCGCCTTGAGCGCAGCTTGCGCGCGACCGGGCGGGGCCGCGACGCCGATCTGCTGGACTTTGCCTTTGCCGTACAGAACCCTCAGAGCGTGAGCGCAGCCCGGCTGCTCGCCAATGTCCGCGCGCGTGGCGGGCAGTGGGAGGAGAGCGCGGCGCTGCTCGAATGGATCGGCGCACGCAGCGGCTGGCGCGACGCGTCGCTGTTGGCCGACCTGGCCTTTGCGCGGCTGCGCGCGGGCCGCACGGGCGAGGCCCGCCGCCAGGCCCGACGTGCTGCGGCGCTCCAACCCGCCAGCCCCAGCGTGCGACAGATCGAGCGCCTCGTTACGAAAGCCGACCCACCAAACGCTAGGTAAATCTCCTCGACAGGCGCTTGCCCGCGCGGCAAGGCTACAGGAATTGCTGAAGCGGAGACGGGCTACGATGGCGGGTGCGCTCGACGGAATTACGGTCATTGAATTCGCCGGGATCGGTCCAGGTCCGTTCGCGTGCATGATGCTGGCCGATCACGGCGCCAAGGTGATCCGGATCGAGCGCCCTGGGGCCAGCGGGCGCTATGGCGACGGCGGCAATCGCGACATCCTCAACCGCTCGCGCAGCCGGCTGCAGCTCGACATGAAGGACCCGGAAGCGGTCGCGCAAATCCGCGATCTGGTCCGTTCCGCCGATGCGGTTGTCGAAGGTTTCCGGCCTGGCGTGATGGAGCGGCTGGGGCTTGGTCCCGAAGTGCTGCTCGCGGACAACCCGCGGCTGGTGTTCGGGCGGATGACCGGGTGGGGCCAGGACGGCCCGATGGCCCCGCTGGCGGGGCACGACATAAATTACATTGCGCTGTCGGGCGCGCTCCACACGTATGGTCGCAAGGGCGAAAAGCCAAGCTTCCCGGTCAACGCGGTCGGCGATTTCGGCGGCGGAGGGATGATGATGGCGTTCGGGGTGCTCGCCGCGATCCTTTCGGCCAAGAATACTGGTCGGGGTCAGGTGGTCGATTGCGCGATGGTAGATGGCGCAGCAATTATTTCGGCGATGACTTACACCTTTTTCGCCAACGGGATGTGGCGCGACGAGCGCGGAGTCAACCTGCTCGATTCGGGCGCGCACTTCTATGACACTTACGAAACCGCCGACGGCAAATGGATCTCGATCGGCTCGATCGAACCGCAGTTCTATGCGCTGTTGCGCGGTGCGGCGGGGCTGGCCGACGATCCGGCGTTCGACCCGCAGATGGACCAATCGGGCTGGCCGGCACTCAAGGACAAACTGACCGCGCTGTTCCTGACCAAATCGCGCGACCAATGGTCCGCGATCATGGATGGCACCGACATCTGCTTTGCCCCGGTTCTGAGTTTAGTCGAAGCGCCCAAGCATCCGCATAACGTGGCGCGCAAGACGTTCGTCCGCGAAGGGGGGATCGTCCAGCCCGCGCCCGCGCCGCGCTTTTCGGCAACGCCCGCCCCGCCGGTCAGCCTTTCGGGGCGCTGATCTGCACTATGCGCCGCATCGATCCGATGGTGCGGCTGTTGCTGCTGGCGATTTTTCTCGCGACCGTGCTCCCGGTCTCTGGTCGCTGGGCGCCGGTGGCGCAGTTCGTCTCGAACGCCGCAGTGTTTGTGCTGTTCTTCCTCAACGGCCTGCGCCTGCCGCGGCGCGAGGTGATTGCGGGGATCGGCAAATGGCGACTGCTGGTGCCGCTGGTGCTGTTCGTTTACGCCGCGATGCCTGCCGCCGGCTGGGTTCTTTGGCAGAGCGCTGGCCATGTCCTGCCACCGCTCCTCGCGCTGGGGTTTCTGTTCCTTGGCACACTCCCGTCGACAGTCCAGTCGGCCACCGCCTACACCTCGCTGGCCGGCGGCAATGTGGCGAGTTCGGTGGTCACCGCCGCGCTGCTCAACATCATCGGCGTGTTCGTCACCGCCCCGCTGTTCTCGCTTTTGGCGGGCAGCCAAGCGGCAGCATTCGACGGCTCGGGCCTAGTCAAGGTCATGACCATCTTGCTGCTGCCCTTCGCGCTCGGTCAGGCGTTGCAAGGAAGGTTGGGCAACTGGGTGACCGGACATCGTCAACTGGTAATGTGGATAGACCGCAGCTCGATCGCGATCGCGGTCTATGTCGCGTTCTCGAATGCGGTTCGGCAGGGCATCTGGGGGCGGATCGACGCGTTCGGCTGGGCCGGATTGATCGCGGGTTGCGCAGCGCTGCTGGTGTTTGGCTACGGCGTCTCCTGGCTGCTGGCGCGCGTGGTCGGGCTCGAACGCGGCGACCGGATCGCGATGATGTTTGCCGGTGCGCAAAAAAGCATTGCGATGGGCGCGCCGTTGGCGACCGTGCTATTCCCGCCCGCCGCCGCAGGAGTGATTCTGCTGCCGACGCTGGCCTATCACCTCGCCCAACTGGTCGTCGCGGCGCCGCTGGCAACCAGGTTAAAGGCGAGCGCGACTACTTAGGCTGGTAGGTCTGCTCGATCCCCGGGAATGTCCGCGCGCGGACATCGGCGGCATACGCTTGTGCCGCCCTGCCGATCACCAGAGCGATTTCCTCATACCGCTTCACGAACCGCGGAACCCGATCGAACATGCCGAGCATGTCCTCGGTCACCAGCACCTGACCGTCGCACTGTGCCGAAGCGCCGATGCCGATCGTCGGGCAGGCAACCGCCTGAGTGGCTGCGATCGCGATTGGTTCGACCACGCCCTCGATCACGATCGCGAACGCTCCGGCATCGGCCAGCGCCTTTGCGTCGGCGACGATCATGTCTGCTTCCACATCGCTCCGCCCGCGCGCGTTGTAGCCGCCAAGCACGTTGACCGCCTGCGGGGTCAACCCGACATGACCCACAACCGGGATGCCGCGGCGGACAAGGAATGCCACAGTCTCGGCCATCGCCTCGCCGCCCTCAAGCTTGATCGCGGAGCAGCCGGTTTCCTTGAGCACGCGCGAGGCGCTGGCGAAGGCGGCCTGCGGCGAGGCTTCGTACGTGCCGAACGGCATATCGACCACGACCACCGCATGATAGCTGCCGCGCACCACCGCCGCGCCGTGGGCGATCATCATCTCGAGCGTGACCGGCACGCTAGATTCCAGCCCGTAGATCACCTGGCCGAGCGAATCCCCCACGAGCAGCAAGTCGCAATGCGCGTCGAGCAACTGCGCCTGGCGGGCGGTGTAGGCGGTGAGCATGACGATCGGCTCGGCGGTGACGCCATCGGCCTTGCGCTTGCGGATCGCGGGCACCGTCAGCCGCCGCATCGGCTGCGGGGTGGGGTGCGAGCGGCTGGTGGAGGTGTCGAGCTGGAAGGTTGTGGACATGGTGGGCTTTTAGGCGCTCGGCGCGCGCATGCAAAGCTGCGGAAAACGGGCTTGCGCTCAAATGGCTTGCCGCTAGCTTCGCGACTATCGAGTTCCGCTCGGCGGCCTGCAGAAGCCGCCCTGCCAAAGGGGAATATAATGTCAGGTCGTATAGATTTAGCGGGTCACGCCTAATGGCGACCGCCCAAAAACGTAGCATTGTCGAACGCATGTTCGCGCGCAAGTCTATTGCCCAGGTCCAGCGCGAAACCGAAACCAGCGAGCTCAAGCGCACGCTCGGCAAGTGGAACCTGCTGTTGCTCGGTGTGGGTTGCATCATCGGCGCGGGCATCTTCGTACGGACCGGGAGCGCCGCCGCGCTCCACGCGGGTCCGGCGGTGCTGCTGTCGTTTGTGGTGGCCGGTGTCGTCTGCGCTTTTGCCGGGCTGTGCTATGCTGAATTGTCGTCCACGTTGCCCGTTTCGGGCTCGGCCTACACATATGGCTATACAACGCTGGGCGAGTTCGTTGCCTGGATCATGGGGGCGTTGCTGCTTCTCGAATATGGTTTGGCTGCTTCGGTGGTGGCGGTCGGTTGGGCTGGTTACGTGGTCAGCCTGCTCGGCGATTTTGGGCTGCACATTCCCGCGCAACTCACCGGCCCGGCGGGCTACACCCTGCTGAAGGACGGTGCCCCGGTGCTGATCGATGGCCAGACGGTTACGACAATCTTCAATTTGCCCGCATTCCTCATCTGCATGGCGCTGGCCGGGTTGCTGGTGATCGGAGTGTCGGAATCGGCGAAGTTCAACAACGTGATCGTCGGGATCAAGGTCAGCGTCCTTACCGCCTTTATCCTGGTCGGCGGCTCGATCGCCATTGCCAACTTTGGCGAATTGAGCGCCAAGAACTGGGTGCCGTTCATTCCGGAAAATACCGGCCCGGGACAGTTCGGATTCGACGGCATCATGCGTGCCGCCTCGATCGTGTTCTTCGCCTACATCGGCTTCGAGGCGGTTTCGACCGCGGGTCAAGAGGCCAAGGATCCCGCCAAGGACATGCCGTTCGGGATTATCGGATCGCTGGTCGTGTGCACCGTCATTTATATGCTGGTGGCTGCGATCATGACGCTGCTGGTGCCCTACCAGTCGCTCAATGTGCCCGATCCGGTGGCCGTGGTGGTGGACAATTTCGGCCCGCAATGGGGCTGGCTGGCCAAGATCATCAAGGTCGGCGCGATTATCGGCCTGACTTCGGTGGTGCTGGTGCTGATGTATGGCCAGACGCGCATTTTCTACACGATGGCGCGCGACGGTTTGCTGCCGAAAATCTTTGCGCGGGTGCACCCCAAGTACAAGACCCCGGCGATCAACACCGTTGTGGTTGGCTTCCTCACTGCGGTCGCGGCCGGTTTCTTCGATATCAACGTGCTGGGCGATATGACTTCGGTCGGCACACTGGCCGCTTTCGCCATCGTCTGCCTTTCGGTGATCTACTTGCGCCGCGCCGCCCCGGAATTGCCGCGCGGGTTCAAGGTGCCGTTCTATCCGGTACTTCCGGTGCTGGGCATTCTGTCGTGCCTCTACCTGATCACATCGGTTCCGGTGAACGTCCTCATGTTCTTCGTGTGGTACATGCTGGGCGGGGTGGTGCTGTATTTCGCTTACGGGATGCGCAATTCCAATCTTCAGCATGGAGATTGGCAGGATGATGCTCCGGAGATGGGTGAGTTCCCTGGCCCTGTAGTGGGTGACGATCAGCCTGGCTGAGACTGCCCGAGCCTGATGTCGATAGGGAAAGGGCCGCCCCCGTAAGGGAGCGGCCCTTTCGTTTTATGCGGGATCGGCCTGCCGTCAGAGGGCTGTCTCGACATGCTTGCCCGCAACGTCGTCGCGGACGTCCATTCCCAGCATCATCTTGGCGGTAGCCAGCGCGCCGAGTTCGCCCGACCAGATTTCGGCATCGCCCAGGTCCATCCGCAGGAACAGCAGATTGGGATCGGTCTTGCCGCCGGGGAACCACGCCTCGACGAAGTTCGACCACTGCTTGTCGAGCCGGGCC
>JANMQW010000118.1:0-7836 GCA_031370725.1 Novosphingobium sp. | reverse complement strand
CGGACGAGGTGTGCCAAACGCGCGGTAAGCGCAGCGGTCTTGCCCGTGCCAGCGCCCGCCAGCATCAACACCGGGCCCTCGGTGGTGAGCACCGCCTCTTGCTGCGGTGCGTTCAAGCCATCCAGCCATTGTGGCGGATTATCCAGGGTGTCGGAGGGCGAGGGGGCGCGGTCGGCCATTCGTGAACAGTTAGGGAACGCCAACGCCCCCGGCAATAGCGTGCCCGGAACCGATTGGCCGCCCCGGCGTATTTTCCCCCGATGGACGGAAAATTATCGTCCAAGACACCTGAGGAGTATCCGATGAGAAGTCTTCTTCTGGCGAGTGCCGCGACGCTGATTGCGTTTGCCGCCGCCCCAGCGCTCGTAGCGCAGACAACCACGACCACGACGACGACAGTCGCCGCCGACGGTACCAGCTACACGATGACCACCGAGCAGCAGGGCACGTACACCGGCTGGCCGACCCCGCAACGCGTGGTCTACGATGCCTGGCCCAATGATTACCGCGCCTATTACTGGACGCTGGCCCCGGTTCAGCAGACCGGCTGGTGGGCACTGACCGACGCGCAACGCGCGCAAGTCTATGGCCTCGCCCCCGAGCAGCGCGCTGCCGCGTGGAGCTCGATCGAGGCGCAGTTGGCAAATGCATCGACCGCCGGACAGGCCAACGCCGCAGTTGCGCCTTCGACCACGACGACCGCTACGACGATGGCGGGAACGGATACAATTCCGGAGACCACGACGGTTGCTACCACTACCGGCAACTACGTTCCGGCACCCGCCGAATCGATGAACAAGAGCTATCCGATCTGCACCAGCAAGATCAAAGATAGCTGCCAGAACGCCGGCGAAGGCGGCGCCAAGGGCCGTTCACGCGCGCTCAAGTACTGGCCGGGCAAGCCCGCCAGCGAGGGCGGCAAGTAGTTTAAAAGAGCCCTTTAAGGGTCGCAAGGAAGGGCGCCGGGCAACCGGCGCCCTTTTTTGCATTTGGCTTTTTTGCGTTTGGCGCACGGTCCGATAAAGGGACGTGGGGGACACTTTGCCAATGCACGAAATCCGCACCAATGCGCGCGTGCTTGGCGCGGCGCTGACCGGAACGACGGTCGAGTTCTACGATTTCTACGTCTACGCGATTGCCGCCGCACTGGTATTCGGCCCGCTGTTCTTCCCCGCCGAATCGCTTCAGGCGCAAAACCTGCTCTCGTTCATGAGCTTTGGCCTGGCGTTCCTCGCCCGCCCGCTTGGCGCCATCGCGTTCGGCCATTTCGGCGACCGCATCGGGCGCAAATCCACCCTGGTCGCTTCGTTGCTGCTGATGGGGGGATCGACGCTCATGATCGCGCTCCTGCCGACATATGCGCAGGTCGGCTGGGTCGCCCCGCTGCTGCTGTGCATTCTGCGCTTCGGGCAAGGACTGGGGCTGGGCGGCGAATGGGGCGGCGCGGCGTTGCTCGCGGTCGAGAACGCCCCGCCGGGATGGGAAGCGCGGTTCGGTTCGGCCCCACAATTCGGCGCGCCGCTTGGATTTCTGGCCGCCAACGGGCTGTTCCTGCTGCTTGGGCTGGGGCTGAGCGAGGCGGACTTTCTCGCATGGGGCTGGCGCGTGCCGTTTCTGGCAAGCGCGCTACTGGTTGCAGTGGGCTTGTGGGTGCGGCTGAGGATTGCCGAGACCCCGGCGTTTTGCTCCGCGCGCGACACCGCACCGCCGCCTGCCGTCCCGTTCGGAGCGTTGTTGCGCCAGCATACCGGCGCAGTCCTGGCGGGTAGCGCGGCGGTGATCGCCTGCTTTGCGATCTTCTACCTCTCGACTGCTTATGCGCTTTCCTTCGCAACCACTGAGCGCGGCTTCGCCCGCCAGGACTTCCAGCTCGTTCTGCTCGGCGCGATCGGGTTTCTGGCGCTGGGGATAGCCATCGCGGCGTGGGCGAGTGACCGCTTTGGTGCCCGGCGCGTCATGGCTTGGGGCGCGGCGGCAACGGCAGTTCTCGGCATAGGATTCGGGCCGATCCTGACCCACTCAAGCCTGACGACGATTTTTGCGCTGCTAAGCTTTGCGCTGCTGACGATGGGGTTCGTCTACGGGCCGCTCGGCGGGTTCCTGAGCGCGCTTTACCCGGTGCCCGTGCGCTATACCGGGGTCTCGGTGGCGTTTACACTTGGCGGCATCGTCGGCGGTGCGCTGACACCGATAGCGGCGCAAGCTATGGGCGCGACAGGACAAGGCGACCGCGTCGGCTGGCTGCTGTGCGCAGCGGGCGTCCTGACGCTGATCGGCGTTGCGTTCGCTAAGCCGCCCGCAGCAAGGTGAGCTTGGCTTTCCCGACCTTGCGCTCGGCGTCGATCGTAAAACCCTTCGGCGCTGCCACTTCGGTGTGCGCGGTCTCGAGACTGATCCAACTGGCCGGCCCGATCCTACCGTGCCGCAACAGTTTTTCGAGAGCCACCACTCCTGCGCCGCTGTCGTAAGGCGGATCGAGCAGCAGCAGGTCGAGCGGGGCCTTCGCGGGGCCGAGCGCCAGCACCGATCCAGCGCGCACTTCGCACCGCTCCGACGCCCGCAGCGCGGCGATATTGGCGCGAAGCGAACGGATCGCCGCAGCATCCTGCTCGACGAACAGACAGGTCGCCGCGCCCCGCGACAGCGCCTCCAGCCCCAGTGCGCCCGATCCAGCAAACAGGTCGGCGACGCTCAGCCCCTCGAACGATCCGATCCGGCTGACCAGCATCGAAAACAGCGTTTCGCGGGTGCGGTCGGCGGTAGGGCGGGTGGCGTCTCCTGAAGGCGTCTGCAATTTGCGCCCGCGCCATTCGCCCGCGATGATTCTCATTTCGCGCGAGGTTTACGCGGCGGGCCAGACTTAGGTGCAGACCTCGGGCCGGGCCTCGTGCCCGGCCTGGGCCCGGCTGCGGATTTGCCATCGGCGCGCCGCGATCCCCACGGGCGCTGATCGGGCTTGGGCGCCCCGGGCTTGGCCTCGGGTTTGGCGGGTTTCGCAGGAGCCACCTTGACCGGAGGCTTGCGCGGGGGGCCGGTAAGCACTTCCACGCCGATGCTCTTGGCCAGGTTCTCGACGTCTTTGGCCAGCAGCTCGACCGCTGTCCCGCGCGGCAGATCGCCCAGATGGAACGGGCCATAGCCGACGCGGATCAGGCGGCTCACCTGGAGCCCGAGATGTTCGAGCACGCGCCGCACCTCGCGGTTCTTGCCTTCAGTCAGGGTCAGCACGATCCAGCGGTTGAGCCCCGCGCCGCGCTCCAGATCGGCCTCTATCTTGCCATAGCGCACGCCTTCGATTTCGACGCCGGCGATCAGATCATCGAGCATCGGCTGCGTCACCGTGCCAAACACCCGCGCGCGATAGGTGCGTGGCACGCCGGTGGCGGGCAGTTCCAGCGCACGCTTGAGCCCGCCGTCGTTGGTCAGCAGCAACAGCCCTTCGGTGGTGAAATCGAGCCGCCCGACGGGCATAACCCGCGGCGATCCGGCGGGCATTGCGTTGCGCAGCGCGGTGTAGATCGTCGGGCGACCCGCGGGATCGCGCTCGGCAGTGATGAGCCCCGACGGCTTATTGAACGCGAACAGCCGCGCGGGTTCGGTCGCCGCGACCGGGTTGCCATCGACTGTCACGCCCTTGAGGCTGGTCAGCACCGTGGCCGGGGTTTCTAGCACTTTGCCGTCGATCTCGACGCGGCCCTCGGCAATCATCCGCTCGATCTCGCGGCGACTGGCAATCCCGGCACGAGCGAGCAGTTTGGCAATGCGGTCACCAGGGCGGGGGGGGAGTGGGGCGGACATTGCGCTGCCCTTAGGCCAACCGCTCCAACCCGTCACCCCCGCGCACCGCTCTGGCTACGCCTCAAGCCACTAGTCCAGTTTTGGCGGCATCCCCGGCTCGGCCTTGGTCATCGCGGCTTGATACGCTGGGCGCTCGCCAATCTTCTTCAGGTAGGCCTTGATGTTGGGCATCGCGTCGATCGACATGTTGTTGAACGCGCGCGAGGTGGTGAGCTGGAAACCCATCATGATGTCGGCGGTGGTCAACTGGCGCCCGCCGAAATATTCGGCCTCGCCCAGCCTTTGTTCGACCATCACCCAAGCTTTGCGGGTGCGGTCGGCGACGAACGGCGGCATTTCTGTCGCGCCCGCCTGGGTCGCCGCAATCGCCATCATTCCGTTGGTCATCATCGTGCCGTTGGCGAAGTGAAACCAGAACAGGTGGCCCGCGAAATCAGGGTCGTTGCTGCTCGGAACCAGCCGCCCGCCGCCATGCTTGGCGACGATATATTCGATGATCGCGCCGCTCTCGCCCAGCACCAGTCCGTCGTCTTCGATCACCGGCGCGATCCCCATCGGGTGCAGTGCCTTATAGTCATCGGGCGCGAGCCGGTTGTCGGCGCGGCGATCGTAGAGCTTGAGCGTGTAATCGAGCCCCAGCTCCTCGCACAGCCAGACGATGCGTTCGGATTGGGAAATGCGCAGGTGGTGGACGGTGAGCATGGGCGGGTCTCCTCAAACGAAACTGTACGGATCGATATCCACCGCGATGCGCACCCCCGGCGGAAAGCGCAAGGGGGCGAGCCATTCGCGGATGATGTCCTGTAACTGGGTCGAGCGACGGGCGTTGATCAGCAGGCGATAACGATAGCGCCCGCGCAGCAGCGAGAGCGGGGCGGGGGCAGGGCCGAGCACCAGCACATCGTTGAGGTTGGGCGCGGCGCCGCCGACCCCACGTGCCGCATCGCGGGCCTCGGCTTCGTCCTCGGAACTGACGATGATCGAGGCCCAGCGACCGAACGGCGGCGCACCCGCCTCGCGCCGGGCTTCAGTTTCGGCATCGTAGAACGCGGCGCGATCCCCCGCGGCAAGCGCGGCGATCACCGCGGCTTCGGGGTGGCGGGTCTGGATGAGGACTTCGCCCGGCTTGCTCGCCCGCCCGGCCCGTCCCGCGACCTGGGCGATCTGTTGGTAGGTGCGTTCAGCCGCGCGCAAGTCGCCGCCTTCCAGCCCAAGATCGGCATCGACCACGCCCACCAGCGTCAGTTCGGGGAAGTGATAGCCCTTGGTCACCAGCTGGGTGCCGACAATCACATCGATCACGCCGCTGGTCGCGTCGGCGACGAACTGTGCGGCGCGTTCGCGGCTGGTCAGGGTATCCGAAGTGACCAGTGCGACCCGCGCCTCTGGCATAATTTCGGCAATCTCGTCGGCGATCCGCTCGACCCCCGGGCCGCAGGCGACCAGGCAATCGGGCTCGCCGCATTCGGGGCAGGTCGCGGGCGGCGGGGTTTCGTGACCGCAGTGGTGGCAGGCGAGCCGCTGCGACAGGCGGTGCTCGACCAGCCATGCCGAACAGTTGGGGCACTGGAAACGATACCCGCAGTTGCGGCACAAGGTCAGCGGGGCGTAGCCGCGGCGATTGAGGAACAGCAGCGATTGCTCGCCTTTGGCTAGCCGGTCCTTGAGCTTTTCGACCAGCAGCGGTGCCAGCCAGCGCCCGCGCTCGGGCGGATGTTCGCGCAAGTCGAGCGTCTCGATCGAAGGCAGGTGCGCTCCACCAAAACGGTCGGGCAGGTCGAGTTTCTCGTAAATCCCCGCCTCGGCCATTTGCAGACTTTCCAGAGCGGGGGTGGCGCTGGCCAGGATCACCGGGCAGGCTTCGAAGCGCGCGCGCATCACCGCCACGTCGCGCGCGTTATAACGTACTCCGTCATCCTGCTTGAAGCTGACCTCGTGCGCCTCGTCGACCACTATCAGGCCGAGATTGGCGAACGGCAGGAACAGCGCCGAGCGCGCGCCGACCACGACTTGCGCCTCACCGAATGCAATCGCCCGCCATGCGCGGCGGCGTTCGGTGGACTTAAGCCCCGAATGCCACACCACCGGCGCGGTTCCGAACCGCGCGGCGAAGCGGGCGAGGAAATTCTCGGTCAGCGCGATTTCGGGCATCAGCACCAGCACTTGCCGCCCCGCGCGCAGGGCTTGGGCGATGCCCTCGAAATAGGCTTCGGTCTTGCCCGATCCGGTTACCCCGTCGAGCAGAAACGGGGCGAAGGCGGCCGCCTCGACCGCGGCGGTGAAGCGATTGGCGGCGATTTGTTGGTCGCTGCCGAGCCGGGGGACGGCATGATCGGGATCGGCGCGGGGATAGGGCCGGTCGAGGTCAACGCTGACTGCCTCGAGCAACCCCGCGTTGACCATGCCGCGCAGCACGCCCTCCGATACGCTCGCCAGTTCGGCCAATTCACGGATCGTCGCCTGCTCGCCCTGCAACGCATCGAGCGCGGCGGCGCGTTGCGGGGTCAGGCGGGCCGGTTCATGACCGCTCAGGCGGTATTCGGTAACTGTGCCCCCCCCACGAAGCGCGCCGGTGCTTGAAAGCGCCATCCGCGCCACCGCGGCGAGCGGGGCGATATAATAGTCGGCAGTCCACTCGATCAGGCGTCGCAATGGCGTGCGCAGTGGAGGAACGGGCAGGGCTTCAAGCAACGGACGCAATCGCGAATCGGGAACGTCGGCCCCGGGCAAGCGTTCCGCTTCCCAGACAATCCCCAGAATTTGGCGCGGACCAAGCGGCGCCATGACTACGCTTCCGGGTTTCACCGCCAAGCCGTCAGGCACGCGATAGTCCAGCGGGCCGAGTGCGGCGTTGAAAATAAGGAGTCGGACGCGGTTCATTCGGGACCCCTATATGGGGTCAAGCCGCGCGCAGGAACACCAGCGCCGAACGGCAACGTGGAGAAGGAACAGGGCCATGGAAATCGCAAAAAACCTCTCAGAGGCGCTAGGACGCCGCCGGTTCATCGCAGGGTTGGGTGCCGCAGGTGCGGTTTCGGCGATCACGCTGTCGGGTTGCGCGAGCGGGTTTGGCCAGTTCAGCTTCGTCGAGGCGGTGCGCCGGTTGCTGACGCTGTCGTCGTTTGCGGCGATCGACCGGCTCTCGGCACCCGGCGGTTTCTATGACAGCCAGGTCGCCCGACTGGAGCTGCCCGACGTTCTTGGTCGCCGCGGCAATGTGCTGTCCAACATCCTCACCGGCGTGGTGTTCCGCGACCGGCTCCAGCGCTCGCTCAACCGATTTGCCGAAGACGGCGCGCGCCGCGCGGCACCGGCGGTGGCGGACACCATCCGGGTAGTCGGCATCGCCAACGCGGTGGCACTGATCCGCGGGGGGCCGACCGCGGCGACTGGCTTCCTTCGCCAGGAAATGGCGGGACGGCTGGTCGATGTGATGTTCCCGGCAATTGGCGATGCGATGCGTGTCGCCAACGATCCGATTCTGGGCCAAACGCTGGCTGCGCTCTCGGGGGTCGATGTGCCGGCGATCGCCCGCGATCTCTCGATCCAGGCGGACAACGCGATCTGGGGCGAGATGGGCCGCGAGGAAAGCGCAATTCGCGCCAATCCGCGTCGCACCAACGATCCGATCCTGATCGCGGCACTGGCGGCGCAGTAAGCGGCCTGATCGCTGCGCTGGAAGCGCAGTAAGGGGACTGACAGGCGACGGCGGGCTTCCTATAGCGGTCGGGAATCACCCCGGAGCGCCAATCGTGAAATTCTTCGTCGACACCGCCGACACCGCCGACATCGCCGATCTGGCCGCAACCGGGCTGCTCGACGGCGTCACCACCAATCCCTCCCTGATCCACAAGGCAGGGCGCGATTTTCTGGAGGTTACCAAGGAGATCTGCGGGCTGGTCGATGGACCGGTCAGCGCCGAGGTGGTCGCGCTCGACCACGCCGGGATGATGCGCGAGGCTGAAATCCTGCGCAAGATTGCGGATAATGTCTGCATCAAGGTTCCGCTGACGATCGATGGGCTCAAGACCTGTAAGA
>JANMQW010000117.1:0-6247 GCA_031370725.1 Novosphingobium sp. | reverse complement strand
GAAATCTCCACCCTGCCGCCTGCAGATGGCGCCAGCGCCTCGGCGAGCAACGCGCCCTCGGGCAATTCGCGGTCGAGCAGGATGCAGCGCGGCGGCGGCACTTCTTCATAGAACTGGGCGAGAAAGCTGGTCAGCACGTCTGCCTCGCTCAGTCCCTCGGTGTGTGCGGGAAAGAACGCGCGGTGGCCCCAATTCTGCCCGCCGCGGATGAAGAACGCCTGGATCCCGATGTGGCCTCCGCTGCCCGCCAGCGCGAAGATATCGGCGTTGCCCACGCCCTCGGCATTGATCGCCTGGCTGCCCTGAATGAACGTCGCTGCGCGCAGCCTATCGCGCAGCATCGCTGCGCGCTCGTAATCGAGCGCCGTGGCGGCCTCGGCCATCTGTGCCTCGATCTTCGTTTGCACCGCGCCCGATTTGCCGCCGAGAAAATCGCGCGCCTCGCCGACCAGTTCGGCATAGCCCGCCTCGTCGATCCGCCCGACGCACGGCGCCGAACAGCGCTTGATCTGATAAAGCAGGCACGGCCGGTCGCGGCGGCTGAAGAAGCCGTCGTTGCAGCTTCGTAGCAAGAACAGCTTTTGCAGCGCGTTGATCGTGGTGTTGACGCTGCCCGCGCTGGCGAACGGGCCGTAATAATTGCCCTTGGCCCGCCGCGCGCCGCGATGCTTGCTGATCCGCGGAAACGCGTGATCGGTGCGTAGCAGGATGAACGGGAAGCTTTTGTCGTCGAGCAGCAGCACGTTGTAAGCCGGGCGGTAACGCTTGATCAGCTGCGCCTCGAGCAACAGCGCCTCGGCCTCTGAATTGGTGGTAACGATCGTCAGGCTGCGCGTCTGGCTGACCATCCGCCGCAACCGGATCGAAAGCCGCTCGACCTGGAGATAATTAGCCACCCGGTTCTTGAGCACCCGCGCCTTGCCGACATACAGCACATCGCCGCGCGCATCGTGCATCCGATACACCCCGGGGACAGGCTTGAGGGTTTGCACCACCTCACGGATCGCCGCGATCCCCGCATCGAGATCGGGCGTTCCTTCGCCCTTCACGGCATACGTCGCACGCTCCTCGTTGAAGCGCGCGGACGAGGTCGGCAGATCGGGGCGGTCGGCTTTGGTCATGGCGATTCGGCAGGGGTTGTGCTGAGTTCAAAGGCGACACAAGCAACAAGTCCTAGCCAAAGTGTCGCCCGCCGAGCGCCGAGCATTTTGGCGGGCCCCGGGGGTGAAAGGGACAGATCGCAGGTCATCGCAAAAATATAATGTTCATGTGCAGGTGCACAAAATCGTGTCGCGGCTAGGCGAGTGTGGCGGCGGTTGAGAGAGTGAGTTGGCATGGGCCGCGCATTTGGCAAAGATGGTGCCGTGTAGGAAAGTGAAAAGGGAAAAATTTCATCGAGGCTGACAAGGTTGAATCACATCTCGGTCAACAGCGGTGCCCCTTAACGCAACTTCTTTACCCCTGCACGCTATCGGGAGCGGCTAAACCAAGCGCGGGCCGACCATGAGCAGGATTACCCCCATCCGTTTCGACCGAACCTTGGCGGTGGTCATTCCCAGCTTCAAGGTATGCGCGCACGTGCTCGATGTGATCGCGCGGATCGGACCCGAGGTTTCGAAAATATACGTGGTCGATGACGCTTGTCCCGACGGTTCGGGCGCGTTTGTGCAGCATAATTGTGACGACCCGCGTGTCGAGGTGATTACTCATGCTGTCAATAAAGGCGTCGGGGGCGCGGTCGTCAGCGGCTATCGCGCGGCAGTAGCGGCGGGAGCCGATGTCATCGTCAAGCTCGATGGTGACGGGCAGATGGACCCCGGACTGATCGCCACGATCGCCCGGCCGGTACTGGAAGGACGCGCCGATTATGCCAAAGGCAACCGATTCCACTCGATCTGGAACGTGCGCAAGATGCCTCGGACGCGGCTGTGCGGCAACGCTGCGCTATCGTTTATGACCAAACTTTCAAGCGGGTATTGGGGGGTGTTTGACCCGACGAATGGTTACACCGCGATCCACGCCAGCGCACTTGCCACGATCGATCTGGGGAATATCTCAGAGCGATATTTGTTTGAAACCGATATGCTGATCCATCTGGGAAACGCCCGGGCGGTGGTGGCAGACGTTTCGATGGAAGCAGTCTACGCCGACGAGATAAGCAATCTGAGCATACGCCACGAGGGCAAACAGTTTTTTGCAAAGCATGTGCGGGAAATTTTCAAGCGTATTTTCTATACTTATCTGTTGCGCGATTTCAGCCTGGCTTCGGTCGAACTTCTTGCGGGTATCGTGTTGGCGCTGTTTGGTGGAGTGTTCGGTGCGGTGCAGTGGTACCATTCGGTCCACACCGGCGATGTAGCCAGCACCGGTACCGTCATGATCGCGGTGCTCCCGATCATCCTTGGATTTCAGTTGCTGCTGAATTTCCTGGCGTTCGACATGGCCAACGAGCCCAAGCACCCGATCCAGCCGGCCCCGTCGCTGGCCGAGCTATTTGCGGGGGTGCAACCACCCCGGTCGGCGGCCCGCACCACATGATCCGCAGCAACACCGTTTTCGTCCAGCTTTTCCGTTACGGCCTGGTTGGGGTGACAGTCCTAATTGCGGACTTTCTGGCCTTCACGGCGATGCTCGCCGTGTCTTCGCCGGGTAAATATCTGATCGCCAACGGTTGCGGCAAACTGACCGGGGCTCTGCTGGGCTTCGTGCTCCATCGCAAATTTACGTTTTCGTGGAGCCAGCGCGATCGCGCGTCGCGCCAGTTCAGCGCTTATGTCGTGCTATTTGCCGCCAATCTTGCCGCCTCGACGGGATTGCTGTGGCTGCTGGTCGATCTGGGCCGGGCAAACCCTTTCATCGCCAAGCTCGCAGTGGACGCTGTGGTGATAGGTTCGGCATTCGTCGTGTCGCGCATCTGGGTTTACCGAGCGGCATGAACAAGGCGCTACGACTTGATTGGCTTTGGCAGGGTAATCGCGGACTGTGGCTCTCGCTAACACTGTTTGCTGTGTTGGCTGCAACGTCTTGGGTCGGGTTCATCGCGTCCGACGACGCGACTTATATTCGCGGTGCCTATGGCTGGCTCGAACACTTTCCCTATGTCGGGGGTCACGGCACAATCCGCTATCCGATCACCGTTCCGATCGCCTTGTCGTTCCTGGCGTTCGGCGAGAACGAATATGCCGCAGTCGTGCCATCGGTAATCTACCTGCTCGTTTTCCTGGTTGTGATCTGGCGGGCTATCTGCCTGCGGGCCGGGGCGACTTCAGCGCTCGTGGCACTGTTGTTGACGGTGACCTGCCCGCTGATCGTCATCCAATCGACCATCGCCGGGGTCGACGTGATCGAGTTGGCGCTGCTGTTCGGCGCGTTCCTGCTGTTTCTGCACTGCCTGGAGCACGGCCCCCGCCCCGCCTATCTGATGGGTGCCGGAGCCTTGGCCGGGATCGCCTTTCTGACCCGCGAGACTGCGATTTTCGTCGTACCGTTCTTTGGCGTGCTGTTCGCGCTCGGGCATCGCATGAAGCGGATCCAGTATTTGTGGATTCCGCTGGGCTTTGTTGCGGTGTGGCTGTGCGAGGTAGCCTATCTGACGATCATGACCGGCGATCCGCTGTACCGGATCAACATTTCACGCCACCACGATGCGACGATCGACCGGGGGGTCGACCTAGCCGGCAATGTCCTTGTCCATCCGCTGATCGATCCGCTGCTCGTCCTGTTTGCGAACCAGGAATTCATGCTGATCTTTCTGTTCACGCTTCCGTTTGGCGGCTGGCTGTGCTGGTCCAGCCAAATCGAGCCGCGGCTGCAACATTTTGCGCGTCTGCTGGCGTTCTTCAGCTTGAACTGGTTGGTGTGTGTGGGTGCTGCGCAGCATCTGCTGCCGCTCAACCCGCGCTATTTCATGATCGTCTCGACCGGCGCTTGCCTGCTGACGGGGATCGCTATCGCTCAGCTGCTCAAATCCGATAGAAAACCCACGCGCCTGGTTGGAGCGGCAAGTCTGGCGGTCATAGTGGGGACCAACCTGCTCGGGATCTATGTCGAAAACAAGCAGCCCATTTTCGGCGAAAAGCGGCTTTTGCAACTGCTTGAGGAGCATCCCGACTGGGCCGTCAGCACCGATCCGATGACGCTCGAACGCGCTGCGTATCTCCTGCGCTGGAAAAGACTGGAAGGCCGGGTCACTGCCAACCCGCCTCGATCAGGGGTGTACTACTATTACAACCCGGATCGGTCGGCCAACGCGAACGCGCGGATGAGCACCGCGCAACTGCCGCTTTATCAGCCCGCCCCCGGCAGCCAACGGTTGGCCACTTTCGACAGAAGGCCCGACGTGTTGATGCGACTGATCGAGCGATTGGGGTTGTACCGGGCGCTGCCGGGCAAGATCTGGGATAAACTGCAACACCGCGGCAGCACGACATATCTGTATCGTATCGCGGGCGGCCAGGTGAATCAGTCCGGTGCATTTACGAATTCGACCGACGAGCCACGAACTCTCCCGCACTGATATGTATGGCCGCCTTGCTGCGGCAAGCGCTTCGGCTAGAGCCAGAGCATGCAACCCGACCACGACGTCATCATCCTCGGCGCAGGAGCCGCTGGGCTGTTCTGCGCCGCGACCGCAGCGCAGCGTGGGCAGCGCGTTGTGGTGCTGGAACGCGCGCCTGAGCCGGGGCGCAAGATCCTTATTTCGGGCGGGGGACGCTGCAATTTTACCAATCTGGATACCGCGCCCGAGCGTTTTCTGTCCGCCAACCCGCACTTCGCCAAGTCGGCGCTGAGCCGGTACGGCCCACGCGATTTCCTCGCGCTGGTCGAGCGGTATGGGATCGCGTGGCACGAGAAGACGCTGGGGCAATTGTTCTGCGATGGCTCGGCGCGGCAGATTGTGGCGATGTTGCTGGCCGAGTGCGCGCAAGCGTCGGTCGAGGTGCGCTGCGATCAGCAGATTGGCGATGTCAGCCACGCCGACGGGCTGTTTGCGGTGACCACGCAAGGTGGCACCACCACCGCGCGCGCGCTGGTGATCGCCACCGGGGGGCCGTCGATCCCCAAGATGGGCGCGACCGGGTTCGCCTATGATCTGGCGCGCCAGTTCGGGCTCAAGGTGGTCGAGCCGCGCCCGGCGCTGGTGCCGCTGACGCTGGGCGGCGATGACGTGCTGTTCCGCGAACTGTCGGGGGTTTCGGCTGAGGTTGTCGCCAGCGCCGGAAAAGCCGCGTTCCGCGAGGCGGCGTTGTTTACCCATCGCGGACTGTCGGGCCCTGCGATCCTCCAGGCGTCGTCGTACTGGCGGCCGGGCGACGCGGTGCGGATCGATTTCGCCCCCGATCATAGCGGCGAGTGGCTGATCGAGGCCAAGCGCATCCACCCGCGTGCCACGCTTAGGGCCGTGCTGCGCGATACGCTGCCCGAACGCCTCGCCACGACATTGGCCGAGCGCGTCGGCATGTCGGGCGATCTTGGCAACCAGTCCGACAAGGCCTTGCGCGGCGCGGCGGCGCAATTGCGCGCGTGGGAGTTTCGCCCGAACGGCTCAGAGGGCTTCGCAAAAGCCGAAGTCACGCTGGGCGGTATCTCCACCGCCGAGCTTTCATCGCGCACGATGGAGGCAGCCAAAGTGCCGGGGCTGTATGCGATCGGCGAGGCGGTCGACGTCACCGGGTGGCTCGGCGGCTACAACTTCCAGTGGGCCTGGGCGAGCGCGGTCGCAGCGGGGAATGCGCTGCAGGATTGACGCACCGCAGCACTGTGTTACCCCTCTGCCCCGGTGATCCGCGCAACAGCCGCGGACGCCAAGCAGGAGAATATGCCTTTGCGCCAGCTGCAGGGAATGGATCACTCGTTTGTGGCGCTTGAAACGCGCAATTCGCCGATGCACATCGGATCGCTGCTGATCTATAATCCTGAGACTGCGCCCGGCGGGTTCGTGCGCTTCAAAGACATTCTGGCGTTTTACGAAACCCGCCTGCCGCTGTCCAAGACAGTGCGCCAGCGAATGGTGCGGGTGCCGTTCGATCTCGATTATCCGTACTGGATCGAGGACGAGGATTTCGATCTTGAGTTCCATCTGCGTCATGTTGCGCTGCCCCAGCCAGGCGATTGGCGTCAGCTGTGCATCCAGGCGGCGCGGATCTTCTCGCGCCCGCTCGATCTAACCCGCCCACCCTGGGAGTTCACGGTGATCGAGGGGCTGGGCAATATTCCCGGCGTCGCGCCGGGCAGCTACGCGATGGTC
>JANMQW010000102.1:0-12587 GCA_031370725.1 Novosphingobium sp. | reverse complement strand
ATGGTAGCGGGTCAGGTGGTTGATCGAGAGAAGCAAGGTGCGACCTTTTTTTATGCTTTATTCTGTGAAGCGGTAATCGCGCTGGACCTGTGCGGCCAGCGCCTGGTTGCGGGCGATGAACCCGCCGATGAATTCGTGCAGACCGGCCTCGAAAATTTCGTCGATGCAGCCCTCTCGAACCAGCGCGGCGGATTCGGCCAGCATCGTGTGGCACGGCATCGGGTTGCCGTAATCGCGCGCCAGACTGGCGATGTTCGAGCTGATCTTGGAATAGCAGAAAGCCAGACTGCGCGGGAAGCGGCCATCCAGGATCAGGAATTCAGCGATCGAGCGCGGGTCCATCCGCCCGGCGTTGAGCCAGCGATAGACGCGTTCGGCCGAGACCGAGCGCAGGACATTGTCCCATTGAACGTTGTCGAGACTCGAACCCACGTAGGAGAGCGCGGGCAACAGCACGTAGTATTTCACGTCGAGGATCCGCGCGGTGTTGTCGGCACGCTCGATGAACTTGCCCAGTCGCGCGAAGTTGTAGATCTCGTTGCGCAGCATCGTGCCGTCCATCGCCCCGCGGACCTGGGTCGATTGGCGGCGGACGAGATCGAGCACGTCACCAAGGTTGGTTTCGCGCACCGGGCGGCTGAGTGCTTCGGACAGCCGCATCCACGTGTCGTTGATCGCCTCCCACACCTCACGGGTCAGACCGGCCCTCACCATCCGGGCGTTGGTGCGAGCGCCTTCGATCATCCGCATCACGCTTTCGCCGTTGTTCCTGTCCCGAAGGATCCAGTTGAACACCTGAACCCCGGCATACGTCCCGTTTCTCGCCTCATACGCCTTGCGCTGGCCGATCGTGACGATCACCGATCGCCATTCCTCCTCGCTGGTGGCGACGTTGCGGGTCAGTGCCATGCGGAACCCGGCGTCGAGCAGACGCACGGTGTTCTCGGCCCGCTCGAGATAGCGGAACAGCCAGAAGATCCCGTTGGCGGTGCGGCCTAGCATGCGCGGCCTAGCATGAGCTGGTCGCCGCCATCAGTCGTCCAGCACCCAGCTGTCCTTGGTGCCCCCGCCCTGCGACGAATTGACCACCAGACTGCCCTTCTTCAACGCCACCCGGGTCAACCCGCCGGGCGTGATCTCGATCCCCTTGGGCGAGACCAGCACGAATGGCCGCAGATCGACATGACGCGGGGCCAGCCCAGCGCGAGCGAAGGTCGGCACGGTCGAGAGCGCGAGGGTCGGCTGGGCGATGTAGTTTTCTGGCTTGGCCTTGAGCTTGGCGCGGAACGCCTCGATTTCCTTGCGGCTCGAGGTCGGGCCGATCAGCATGCCGTAGCCGCCCGAGCCGTGCACTTCCTTGACCACCAGTTCGGCCAGATGATCGAGCACGTAGGCCAGCGAATCCTTTTCGGCGCAGCGCCACGTCTGGACGTTGTGGAGCAGCGGCTTCTCGCCGGTATAGAATTCGACGATCTCGGGCATGAAGCTGTAGATCGCCTTGTCGTCGGCGATGCCGGTGCCGGGTGCGTTAGCCAGGGTGATCCCCCCAGCGCGATAGATGTCCATGATCCCCGAGGGACCGAGCACCGAATTGTGCTTGAAAGTCAGCGGATCGAGCCACTCGTCATCGACCCGGCGATAGAGCACGTCGACCGGCTGATAGCCCTGGGTAGTGCGCATCGCGATGCGCCCGTTCTCGACCCGCAGATCGCTGCCCTCGACCAGCTCTGCGCCCATCTGGTCGGCCAGGAAGGCGTGTTCGAAGTACGCCGAATTGTAGATCCCCGGGGTCAGCACCGCGACCACCGGATTGTGGCCCGCTGCGGCAGGCGGCGCGCACGCAGCGAGGCTGCGGGCGAGCCGGCGCGGATAATCCGAAACTTCGCGCACCCTTACATGCGTGAAAAGTTCGGGAAACATTGCCATCATCGTTTCGCGGTTTTCGAGCATGTACGACACGCCGGACGGCGTGCGAGCATTGTCCTCGAGCACCATGAAATCGTCTTCGCCGGTACGGACCAGATCGATCCCGACGATGTGGGTATAGACCCCTCCCGGTGGAGTGAATCCAACCATTTGCGGCAGAAACGCAACGTTTCCACGCAGCAGCCGCTCAGGCAGGCGACCTGCGCGGACGATTTCCTGGCGGTGATACAGGTCGTGGAGAAACGCGTTGAGCGCGCGCACGCGCTGCTCGATCCCGCGCTCCAGCTTGCGCCACTGCTGGGCCGAGATGATCCGCGGGATCATGTCGAACGGGATCAACCGCTCTTCAGCATCTTCCTTACCATAGACGTTGAAGGTGATACCGGTGCGGCGAAAAGTCCGTTCGGCCTCCCCCGCCTTGCGCCGCAGAACGGTGCGATCCTGTTGATCGAACCATTTGCAATACTCGACGTACGCAGGGCGGGTGCCGCCATTGGCATCGTACATCTCGTCGTAGGCCGACGGACTGGTCAACGGCAGAGCCCCATCGCGCCATCACGGCCAACCGCACGCCGCCTGTCAAGCCATTGGTGATGCAAATCCGAAATGGCGAGTGAAACATGCGCCTGGCTGGAACCAATCACGCTCAGATTGCGCGCCGGGCGAGTTGGGCAATCAGCGTTTCGAGGACGCGAGGGTGGCTTGCAAATCCCAGATGCGTGCAGCGCAGCGCAATCGCGGTGTCCCGTTCACCCGAGCGACCGCGTGCGGCGCGTGGTGAGACGATCCCGTCACGCGCGCTCCACAACGCGATCGTCGGGACCGGCGGCTTGGCGGCATAGTCACCCGGTACTGGCGGCACGGTCACGTCCTGCCCGGTGATCCAGTGGTAGGCGCGCCAGGCGTTGTTGGCGTGAAGATCGCCCGAGAACGGCGTCCCCATCGTAATTACCAGCCGCACCGCGTGCGGCACCCGTTTGGCGGCTTCGCGCGCGTAGAGTCCGCCCAGGCTCCAACCGACCAGCGCGACCGGCTCGCCCTGACGAGTAGCCGCGTCTTCGATTCTGGCGCACAGCAGATCGAGCTGTTCGGCGGTGCCGCCCATGTTCCAGCCCAGCCCCCAATCGTCCACCCGATGCCCCGCAGATTCGAGGCCGCGGCGCAAGGCGCGCATCCGGAAAGAATGGGTCCCAAAGCCCGGGACCAGCATGACTGTGCCCGGTTGGGCTTCAGCCGCAGGCTCGTTCTCGCCCACCGCGCGCCAAGCCCGCCAGCTTTCAAAGCCGCTACGCAATTCGCCCAGAAATAAGCGGAGCGGCGGCGTAGAGACCCCCAAGGGCTGCGGCTGCCGCGCCAGCGCACGACGCCGGACCAGTTCGCCACGCAGCGACTGGAGAGCCGCCAGGCGGGGCTGAGCAAGGACGGTTCGGGCGGAGTGCTTGTCGGTCATGCCCCCTTCAACGCTCGAGTGCGTCAGCCGTTTCCCCACGTCAGCCCGGCACCTTCGACTTGTCCCCGCCCGGCGGGCAATCGCCGATCCGCGTGGTTTCCAGCTCCATCGCGATGTTGGCGTTGCCCATTGGAGATTTGTCATTCTTCTGCTCGACGTTGACGTTGACGCGGCTGCCGGTGGCACTGACCGTGCCATTCATCGTCATCTTGGCCGAACCGCCTGCGCCCGCCTTGCATGTCATGATCGCGTCGATGGTGTTGGCCGAGGCATCGAAGCGATCGTAGGTACAGTCGCCCTGAGCGCCCTTCTTGAACATCTCGGCAAAGCCCTTTTCGGTGTCCGCCTTGCTCAAACAGTAAGTCAGGTTGCCGCCCTGCCCTTCCATCATCTTGCGGATCTGCGCGACCATTTGCGGCGGCGCGCCGGGAACCTCGAACTTGGTGATCTTGGTGGTCTGCTTGTATTGACCGGGATCGGGCCGTTCGAGCTGCGTGGCCTCCTGCTTGGCCTGCTCCATCGACTTGGGGCCCTTGTCGGGCTTGTCACAGGCGGTGAGCGCCAGAGCGGCAAGAGGAACAAACATGATCGCCAACGTCATCGAGCGCATGGAAATACTCCTCCGTTTAAAGTTCACGCTAGCAGCGCCACCCTAGCTTACCAAGCTGCGTGCCCCGGTCAGGCCCCACCCCCCTTCTTGGTGCGCGCCGCCTCCAACTGCGGCATCACCGCGTCGAGATAAGCCTGCGCATCGGCGCGGGTTCGGACTGGCTGGAAGGCGGTCATGGCTTGGAGGTCGCCCTGCCGTTTTCGCTGCGATTTGCGCGCGACATACAGGAAGCCGGGCAAATCGGCGGCCTGCTCGATCGGCTCCGACGGGTCGGCGGGTGCGGGAACCGAGGCGGCGGCCATGGGCGCGGGCGGCGGCGGGGCGATCGGTAGTTCGGGCAGGCGATTGGCGTCGAACGGTGCCGCCTGGGTCAGCAGCGGCAGCACCGATTTGGCCGCCTTGTCGCGATCGGTGAGCGGCGCCAGCGTAAACGCCTGCTCGACTGTTGCCAGCACCGAAGCGTGATCGAACAGGGTATGATCGACCGTGCCTCTGGCGATCTGAGGCGAAACGATCACGGCCGGCACGCGTACGCCAAACTCGGCAAAATCGAACCCATGGGTGTTCTGGCCTGCGCCGGTCCCGTCGTTGGGGGGCGCCGCCTTGGCCGATGGAACCGCCGAATCGAAAAATCCGCCGTGCTCGTCGTAAGTCACGATGAGCAGGCTTTTTTCCCAGACCGGCGACTTGCGGATTGCATTATAAACCCGCGCAATCAGATTGTCGCCGCTGCGCAGGCCGTCCATCGGATGCTGCGAACTGCCTCTGCCATAGCTCCCCGAAACTATGTCGCCATAGGCCGGCTCGATAAAGGTGTAGCGGGCGGCCTTGCCTTTTTTCAGGTCTTTCTCGAAGCTGTCGAGCCCGGCGACATCGCCATAGTCGATGCCCTTGATCGCCGCGACTTGCGGGATACGCCCGGCAATCGGCCCGCTCTTGTCTTGATAAAGGCGGTAGCTGCCCTTCCCCAGCCGGTCGTAAATCGATCCGTTGGGATATGTGAAGCCCTTGAACACTTCCCATTTGGCGATGTCGCCGAGGCTCGGCGATTTGCACATGCCGTCGGACGAGGCACCATGCACGAAAAAGCGGTTTGGCCAGGTCGGCCCCGGCAACGATGCAAACCAGTTGTCGCACAGCGCATATTCGCTCGCCAAAGCGAACAACGCAGGGGCTTGAGTGGCGGTGTCGATGCCCATCATGATCTTGCCGTAAGCGGCTTTGGGCAGTGGCTTTTTCTTTATCTTTGTTTTTGAATAATCGGCGACGAAGCCTGATTTGGTACGCGCCGGATAAGGGCTTACCTTGTTGGGATCGCTGCCCTCGCCGCACAGCTGCTGCACCACCGCAGCAAAACCGTGCGACGGGTCGCTCGGCATCCAGTCGGGCGCACCCGGCTGGAACGTGTAAGTCTGGCCGCCGAACGAGTTCGTATCGGCCGCCGTTGCGACCTTGATCCCGGGAATGTTGGAAAACGCGAACATGTGATCGAACGAGCGGTTTTCGAGCATCAAGACAAAGATATGCTGGACTGTCATCGGGCCGCTCCGCTGGCTAATTTCAAATGTGCGCTTTTCGCGCATTGCCGAGCGACTCGATTGGGTCAGTTGTGGCGAGCGATGGGCGAAAGACAAGGCCCATTTGGCATGCATACGCGACCAACCCGGTTATTGAAGAACGCTTCGGGAACGGCCATATCGCCAAAATGGCCGAACTCGTGATCCGCCGGGGACTCGCAGAACCCGACACCTCCGCCGCTTTCGTTCCCCACAAGCCCGCCCGGCCCGACAAGGCCGACGGCGGACGGGCGTTCCGCATCGTCTCGGAGTACGAACCCGCGGGCGACCAGCCGACCGCGATCGCCGATCTTGTTTCCGGATTGCGCGATGACGACCAGACGCAGGTTTTGCTGGGGGTAACCGGCAGCGGCAAGACCTTCACGATGGCCAAGGTGATCGAGCAATTGCAGAGACCGGCGCTGATTCTGGCCCCCAACAAGATTCTCGCCGCGCAGTTGTACGGCGAGTTCAAGAGCTTCTTCCCCGAGAATGCGGTCGAATTTTTCGTCAGCTATTACGATTACTACCAGCCCGAAGCCTACGTTCCCCGATCCGACACGTACATCGAGAAGGAAAGCTCGGTGAATGAGGCAATCGACCGGATGCGCCATTCGGCGACCCGCTCGCTGCTCGAACGCGACGACGTGATCATCGTCGCCTCGGTCAGCTGCATCTACGGCATCGGCTCGGTCGAGACCTATTCGGCGATGATCTTCGACCTCAAGAAGGGCGCCACCGTCGATCAGCGCGAGATCGTGCGCAAACTCGTTGCGCTGCAATACAAGCGTAACGACGCCGCGTTCCAGCGTGGCAACTTCCGCGTGCGCGGCGACAGCCTGGAGATTTTCCCCAGCCACTATGAAGACATGGCCTGGCGGGTCTCGTTCTTCGGCGACGAGATCGAGGACATCGCCGAGTTCGACCCGCTGACCGGCAAGAAGGGCGCGAGCCTGTCCTCGGTGCGGGTCTATGCCAACTCGCACTATGTGACCCCGGGGCCGACGCTTCAGCAGGCCAGCCAGGCGATCCGCTTCGAGCTGACCGAGCGGCTCAAGGAACTGGAGGCCGAGGGCAAGCTGCTCGAACACCAGCGGCTTGAGCAGCGCACCAATTTCGATCTCGAGATGATCGCTGCCACCGGCAGTTGCGCGGGGATCGAAAACTACAGCCGGTTCCTGACCGGGCGTCTGCCCGGCGAGCCGCCGCCCACGCTGTTTGAATACCTGCCCGAAAACGCACTGCTGTTCGTCGACGAAAGCCACCAGACGGTGCCGCAGATCGGGGCGATGGCCAAGGGCGATCACCGCCGCAAGATCACCCTGGCCGAATATGGTTTCCGCCTGCCAAGCTGCATCGACAACCGCCCGCTGCGGTTTAACGAATGGGACGCGATGCGCCCGCAGACGGTGGCGGTTTCGGCCACGCCGGGCGGGTGGGAGATGGACCAATCGGGCGGGGTGTTTGCCGAACAGGTGATCCGCCCAACCGGGCTGATCGACCCGCCGGTCGAAATCCGCCCGGTCGAGGACCAGGTCCAGGATTGCATCGAGGAATGCCGCAAGGTCGCCGCGATAGGCTTCCGCACGTTGGTCACCACGCTCACCAAGCGGATGGCCGAGGACCTCACCGAGTTCATGCACGAGGCGGGGCTGCGCGTGCGTTACATGCACTCCGACGTCGAAACGCTCGAACGCATCGAACTGATCCGCGACCTGCGGCTGGGGGTGTACGACGTGCTGGTCGGGATCAACCTTTTGCGCGAAGGGCTCGACATCCCCGAGTGCGGGCTGGTGTGCATCCTCGATGCCGACAAGGAAGGCTTCCTGCGCTCCGAAACCAGCCTGATCCAGACCATCGGCCGGGCCGCACGCAACGTCGAAGGCCGCGTGATCCTTTACGCCGACCGGATGACCGGCAGCATGGAACGCGCGATCGCCGAAACCGACCGCCGCCGCGAAAAGCAGCACGAATACAATCTCGCCAACGGGATTACCCCTGCCACGATCAAACGCGGCATTCAGGACATCGTCGCCCACACCGCCAGCCGCGACGGCGTGCTGGTCGAGCTGGGTGACCCCGAACGCAACAACCTCGTCGGCCACAACCTGCGCGGCTACATCGAGGATCTCGAAAAACGCATGCGTGCGTCGGCGGCAGACCTGGAGTTCGAGGAAGCCGGCAGGTTGCGCGATGAAATCCGGCGGCTGGAAGCGGACGAGCTGGGCCTGCCGCCGCAGCACTCGCAGGCGCCAAAGGTGGGGCGGAGCAACGAGGGCAAGCCGGGGACACGCAAGGGCCGGTTTGGCAAGGCTGGGCGGACGAAGTGGGGGAAGTGAGGACGCTCTTCGCACTGGGGTTCGCTGCGTCTCTGGCGGCTTGCGGACAAAACGGGCCCGACCACGATCAGTCGGGGACGGTACGCATCCCCCTTTCACAATTTTCAGCCGAGCCCGCTGCGCGTGTCAGCCCGACCGAACCTCTCAGTCCGATGACGTGGACCAGTTCCGCCTCAGCTCGCACCGCCTGGTTCGGTCCGCCCAACGCGCCCGCGTTGCTCGCGATATCCTGCGAAGGCTGGGAGAAGCGCGCGGCACAATTGGTAATCGTTCGCTTCGCCCCCGCCGACAAGGGTGCGGAGGCGTTATTTGCGATCCAGGGGTCGAAGGGGATTCTGCGGTTGCCGGTAAGCGCCGTGCGCAGCGGGCCGCAGGGGTATGTCTGGCGCGGCAGGCTTGATGCTGCCGATCCCCGTGCCGAAGTCCTGTTCGGTAATGGGCTAAAGGCCACCGTTCCGGGCGGGGGTGAGCTTCATCTAGCACCGTTGGGCGGTGCTCGGGCGGTAGTCAGCGAGTGCGTTATAGCGGCGGCACCATCCGCTGTAATTCAGACTTTGCCGAACCGCGCCTCGAATCCCGAAACGTCGCCTGCGGATAGATAGCGCGCCTGTTCGACCCAGTTATCGCGCGCGATACGCCCTTGGAATGTGCCGAGCTGCGGATCGATCCGGGCTATGTCGGCCTCGCTCCATCCGGCGATCTGATCGAACCGGATGATGCCCATGCCACGCAGCAGCGCGGCAAGCTTCGGGCCGAGGCCTTTGATCCGGGTGAGGTCGTCAGCTTCGCCAGCAGGCATTTCGGCTGCGGCAGACGCAGCTTGAGCCCGGTGCGTGGCGGCGGCTGCAATCACCTCGCCGATGCCGCCCATCACGTCCGAGGCGGGCAGCGGAACCACCGGTGGCGCATCGACCAGCAGGGTATTGCGCGCGGCAGGGGCTGCACCAGGGCTTAGAACGTCGAGGGTTTCGGCGCGCACGCGTTGCGCAGGGCGACGCATGATCCACCACGCCACCAGCAGTGCAAGGAGCACGACGACGCCGAGGATGCCCAGTTCGGTGGTGTTTAGTCCCGCCATGGTCGCTCAATCCCTGCCCAGCCAAGATGCGCGGTGAAGCGCGGGCGGGCGCGCCCTGTCAAGCGTTCTACCCCATCAAGCGTTCAGCGCGATGCCACCGCCTCGCCTTGACGCGTATCGAGCGATCCGGCGATGTCGACCAGCTTGGCAAACTCCTGCCGGTAATAGTCGCGCTGGCCATCGGCGAGTGCGGCGATTCCGGCGTAGGTCAGGTTGCCGAGCAATGGATCGCCGCGCAGCTTCTGGCCGAACGCGGCGACCGCGGTAGCGAACGCCATGTCGCCGCGCGGAGCGGCGGCGCTGGCCAACAACGCGGCCGGAACCGCACGCTCGATTAGCTTCGAGGTGGTGCCGTCGGGCAATTTGTAACGCAGTTTGACGAAGGCCAGCTCATTGCCCTTGCCCGCAACCGGTGGCGAATCGCCATAGCGCCGCGCTTCGATCCAGCCTTTCGCGCCCGTGGGCACGATTTCGTAGATCGCAGTCACCTGATGCCCTGCGCCGATATCGCCCGCATCGACCTTGTCGTTGTTGAAATCCTCCTCGCGCAGCGCCCGGTTCTCGTAACCGAGCAGGCGATACTGCGCGACTTTCGCGGGGTTGAACTCGACCTGGATCTTCACGTCCTTGGCGATGGTGAACAGCGTCGAACTCATCTGCTCGGCGAGCACCTTGCGCGCCTCAAACGCGGTGTCGATGTAGGCGTAGTTGCCGTTGCCGTGGTCGGCGACCTGCTCCATCATCGCCTCGTTGTAGTTGCCCTGGCCGAAGCCCAGCGTGGTCAGGGTGACGCCCGCGTCGCGTTCTTTCTCGACCATCGCGATCAAGGCTTTGGGATCATCGATCCCCAGGTTGAAATTGCCGTCGGTGGCGAGCAGGATCCGGTTGACCCCGCCCTTGATGAAGCTGTCTCGCGCCACCTGGTAGGCGAGCTGGAGACCGGCCCCGCCCGCTGTCGAGCCTCCCGCAGACAGGCGGTCGAGCGCGGACACGATCTCGCGCTTATCGCCGGTCGCGGGCAGCACCAGCCCGGCGGCACCCGCGTAGACAACGATCGAGACCTTGTCGTGCGGGCCAAGCTGGTCGGCCAAGCCAATAAGCGCGGTCTTGACCAGCGGCAGCTTGTCCGGCTCGCCCATCGAGCCCGAGACATCAACCAGGAACACCAGGTTGGCGGGCGGACGTGCACTGCGCGGCAGATCGTAGCCGCGCAGGCCGATCCGCAGCAGCCGGGTCGCGGGGTTCCACGGGGTGCCGGCGACATCGGTGGTCACGCTGAACGGCGTCTCGCGTATGGCGGGCAGCGGGTAATCGTAGCGGAAATAGTTGACCAGTTCCTCGCTGCGGACCGCGTCGGCAGGCGGCAACTGGCCCTGGCTGAGGAAACGGCGGCTGTTGGCATAGGCCCCGGTATCGACATCGACCGAGAAGGTCGAAACCGGATCGCTCGCGGTCAGGTGGACCGGAGACACATCCTTGCCGCCATAGCGTTCGCTCCCGGGGTCGGCGGGGACGATCACCGACGGAATGTAGGCTTGGCCACTTGATCGGCGCATGAGCTTGAAGCCGCGGCTGGAAGCGGCGTTCATCGGGGCCATCGGCGACGCCATGACAGCCGTTGGCGGATTTGAAGAAGGCGGCGGAGATGGCGGGGATGGTTGCGATCCGGTCGCACGGCTCGCGACCACGATGTTCGCGGATTCATCCACCGCATCTGTTGTACTTTGACCGCCGGATCGAGCCTTGTCCCCGGTCAGCACGATCTCTTCACGTCCAGCTTGGCGCGTGGCGCAGCCCGAGAGCACGAGCGCGAGCGCAGCGGTGGATACGATCGGAGCGAAACGCATCGGCTTATCCCTTCCCTGGCGCGACGGGAACGAAGACACGATTTTGGCGCTGAATGCCGACTGAATGGTTCTGAAGCGCGACAAACCGTTGTTTTATTATATCTTGGCGCGCTTGAACAACACCCGGTCTTCAGGGCCGAAGCCGCGCCGCCAGATCACCACGCCATAGGCCAGCAGGATTGCCGGAATGCCAAAGATCAGCTCGGCCCATTCGGGCAGACGCGTGACCACCCAGCCGACCAGCACCGCGGGGACGGTCGCCCAAACCAGCGCCCAGCGCCAATTGTTGATCGGCCGATCGAGGATACCGCGCAGCAGCAACGCCTTGGCCACCGACGAAAACGCCAGCGCCACGAACAGCGCCCCCGCTGCGGCAGCGGCCTTGTACAACGGGGGCAGCGACCATAGCTCGGCAGCGTCGATCAACAACACCGTCAGCCCCGCCTGAACCGCGATGGCGATCGTCGAGATTGCCAGGTTGCGGACCGGCGCGACGTAGATCAGTGCCGCTTCGGCTACCACCGCGGTCGCCGCAGCAACTTCGGCGGCGAGCAACAGCGACAGCGCCCCGGTCCCGCCGACAAAGTCGCGTCCGATCAGCCCCATCACGCCTTCGCCGGGAATTCCCAGCGCCAGCGCTATGCCCGCCTGCGCAGCGGTGATCCAGAAGCCCACCTGGCAGACCTGGCGGGCAATCGCCGCATAGTCCTTGTCCTTCAGGCTGCTGGTGATCACCGGCCCCAGGATCGGCTCGAAGCTGGTCTTGAGCTTTTGCGGCAGGCTGGCGATTTGCTGCGCGGCCCAGTAAACTCCGACGATTGCGGGGCTGGTCAGCATCCCCAGCAGCAGGATATCGATCTTGCGGGTGGCGGATTCGACCAGGTCGGCGCCCGCGATCGGCAAATTGAGCAGCGCCTGTCTGCCCAGGATTAGCGGATGAGGCTGCCAGCCGTGCGGCATTCCGTAATTCTTGACCAGGGCGACCATCGCCACCGCCGTTGCAGCAGTGATCGAGAGGAAATAAGCCGCTACCATCCCCGTCTGGGGAATCACGAACCACAACCCACCCGCGGCGATGGAGAGCACCCACGGTTCGACCAGCGAGCGCGCGCGGACGGTCGTCGCAACGTCATAGCGAAACGCCAGTGCGGCCAGCGCGATGTCGCCGGCAGCGATCGGAAAGATCACCAACGGCAACAGCCGCTCGATTGGATCGACCGCACCGCTGGGAAACAGCACCACTGGAAACAGCCACAGTAGCATCGCGAGTATCAACGACGCGCCAAGGCTGACGAACAGCCCGTCGGCAACGATGCACTCAGCCGCGCGATCTTCTTTCTGGAGAAGTTGTGCCAGTCCGCGCTTCTGGCCGAGCGTGGCGATCTGCGCGGCGATCTCGACCGCTACCACCGCTGAGGCGAAGCGCCCGAGGTTCTCCTTTCCATATAAGCGCCCAGCGATGAACAGGAACGGCAGGCGCGCCGCCAGCCGCAGCAGGAAGCCTATGAAATTGGTCCGTCCACCTTTTGCCAGCGCGGCGATATCGGTGGTGGCGACGGTCGGGACGGCCAGGCCGGTGACGTCGCCGGTGGCGCTGGGCAACTCGCTCAAGCTCAACCGCCCTGTTCGGCGCGCAGCGGTCGGGCAAGCAGCCGGGCGACCACCTCACGCGCCGGTGCCGCGCCTTCGAGCAGCGCACACACCCCCGCGACGATCGGCATGTCGATTCCACGCTCGCGGGCGATCCCGGCCAGCACCGGTGCGGTGTGGGCACCCTCGGC
>JANMQW010000074.1:0-10644 GCA_031370725.1 Novosphingobium sp. | reverse complement strand
GATCCCGAGGAATTGCGAGAAGTTGGTGCCGAAATAGCCGGTCCCGACAGCGCGGTTGTAATCACCCGAGACGAGCACTCTAAGCTGCTGCGTCGGCTGAAACAGCACCTGGGCGCGAATGCCGCGGTCGTCGGCCTCTTGTGGTGCGCGGGTCGACGGGATCGGGCCGACATTCTTGTAATAGGCGTCGTGGCGGTTGAAGTTGCCCGAGACGCGGAACGCAACCTTGTCGCCCACTGGCAGGTTGACGAAAGCGAACGTCTCGACGTGATCGTAATTACCATACCCGGCGCCAATCTGCCCCTCGAACTTGCCGAGCTTGGGCGGATAGCTGGTGACGTTGACCGTTCCCGCGGTCGAGTTGCGGCCGCGCAGCGTGCCCTGCGGGCCATAGTTTACTTCGACCTGTTTGATGTCGAAAAATGCCGGCCCGAGGCCAGCGGTCCGCGGGATGTAGATATTGTCGAAATGGGTCGCGGCGGCGGGGTCGCCAAGCTCGGTCTCGTTGTTGGTGCCGATGCCGCGGATGTAGATTTCAATGTTGTTGTCGATGTTCGACACCGTCACGCCGGGCAGCGAGTCATTGAGCCCGAACAGGCTGTTAATTCCAACCTTCTTGAGGTCTTCGCCGCTGATCACCGAGGCGGTGCCGCCATATTTCTGGATCGACTGTTCGCGGCGGTCGGCGGTGACGATGATTTCACCGGGGGTGACAGGGTCGCTGGGCGACTCGCTGGCAACGGGAGCCGGCTTAGGCTTTGGTGCGGCGCTGTCCTGCGCGATGGCAGGAGCCGTTATGGCGGTGCCGCACAGCAGGACCGCGAGCGTGATTGCGAATCGATTCATGAGTCCCAACTCCCCCTAAATGCGTCCGGACAAATGCTTTTGTCCCGGTCGAGGCCCCTCTCAGCGGGCTTGAGGCGTCTCGTTAGCTCATATTGTGAACGTTCACAATATCAATTCGCCCACCTTCCTTCAGGCGAGAGTTTGTCATGCGAAGGAGACAGGACGCGAATTGCAGGCAGTCTTCGATTTCCTCACGGGGACGGATGGATGTCTGCCGTTCAAACGGGGTAACGATGCCCTGCGTTTGCCCGAACCGACTTTCACGATCAGGCTGGTCGGCGAATGGCCAAAGCAGGCGGCGAACACGCCTGTATCTCTCGAATTTAACGGGGGTAAAATCGGTGTTTTTGCAGCCCGGCTCTTGCCGGGTGGGAATGGCGTCCCGCCTGACTGCCCCCCGCGGGCGCGCATTCGTACCCTTCGCTTGCCCCCTCGCCCGCGCTTCCCTACATGGCGCCCAACCCCGCACCACCGCCATACCCCGACAGGACGCACCCCCATGGCCGCCCAGTACGCCTACGTCATGAAGAACATGACCAAGACCTTCCCCGGCGCGCCCAAGCCGATCCTGAAGGATATTTCGCTCCAGTTTTACCAGGGTTCCAAGATCGGCATCGTCGGTCCCAACGGCGCGGGCAAATCCACACTGATCAAGATCATGGCCGGGATCGATACCGACTTCACCGGCGAGGCGTGGCCGGGCGAGTACATCACGGTCGGATATCTTGAGCAGGAACCACAGCTCGACGAGAGCAAGACCGTGCTCGAAAACGTCAAGGAAGGCGCGCGCGAAACCGCCGACATGGTCGATCGTTTCAACCAGATCGGCATGGAGATGGGCGAGGAAGACGCCGATTTCGATGCGCTGGGTGCCGAGATGGGCGAGCTTCAGGAAAAGATCGACGCGGTCGACGGGTGGACGCTCGACAACCAGCTCGAGATCGCGATGGAAGCGCTGCGCTGCCCCCCGGGCGATTGGCCGGTTGCCAACCTTTCGGGCGGCGAAAAACGCCGCATCGCGCTGACCCGGCTGCTGATCCAGAAGCCGGGCATCCTGCTGCTCGACGAGCCGACCAACCACCACGATGCCGAAAGCGTCGAGTGGCTCGAAAACCACCTCAAGGAATACGCCGGCGCGGTGCTGATGATCACCCACGATCGCTATTTCCTCGACAACGTGGTTGGCTGGATCCTCGAACTCGATCGCGGAAAATACTTCCCCTACGAGGGGAACTATTCGACCTATCTCGAGAAGAAATCCAAGCGCCTCGATCAGGAAAGCCGCGAGGACGAGGGCCGCCAGAAGGCGATCAAGGACGAGCTCGAGTGGATCCGCGCGGGCACCAAGGGCCGCCAGACCAAGAGCAAGGCCCGGATCAAGGCGTTCGACCAGCTGGTGGAATCGAGCGAGAAGCGGATCATCAACAAGGCCCAGATCGTCATTCAGGTGCCCGAGCGGCTGGGCGGCAAGGTGATCGAGGCCAAGAACCTGGCCAAGGCATACGGCGACAAGCTATTGTTCGAGAACCTTTCGTTCCTGCTCCCCCCGGGCGGGATCGTCGGGATCATCGGGCCCAACGGCGCGGGCAAATCGACGCTGTTCAAGCTGATCACCGGGCAGGAAACCGCCGATGTCGGCGAGATCGCGATCGGCGAGACGGTGCGGCTCGGCTACGTCGATCAAAGCCGCGACCACCTCGATCCCAAGCACAACGTGTGGGAGGAAGTGTCGGGCGGGCACGACTACATGACCGTCAACAAGCAGGAAATGAGCACGCGGGCGTACGTCGGCGCATTCAACTTCAAGGGCCAGGATCAGCAGAAAAAGGTCGGCCAATTATCGGGCGGCGAACGCAACCGGGTCCACATTGCCAAGATGCTCAAGAGCGGCGGCAACGTGCTGCTGCTCGATGAGCCGACCAACGATCTCGACGTCGAAACGCTGCGCGCGTTGGAAGATGCGATCGAGAACTTCGCGGGTTGCGCGGTGGTGATTTCGCATGACCGGTTTTTCCTCGACCGGCTGGCGACGCACATCCTGGCGTTCGAGGGGGATAGCCACGTCGAATGGTTCGAAGGCAACTTTGCGGCGTATGAGGAAGACAAGCGACGCCGGCTGGGCGATGCCGCGGATCGGCCGACCAGGTTGTCGTACAAGAAGCTGACGAGGTGAGCGCTTAGCATGTCTGAAAAACACCAGCGAAGTAGGCTTCAAGATCTTCGTCGCCTTTGGTCTGGTTGAACCTTGGAGCGAAAACCTTTTCTTTCCACGCAAAGCCATCGCGGCCCGCGAAGTTGAGTTTTTCCAGCGCGCCGCAGATCGGGTGGGTTCGTTCTTCAGCATCCGATCCAAACGGTTTGCGCTGGAACCGCGTTCCAAGACCCCGATGCGGCGCAATAAAAAATTGGCGGGCAGCGACGCTTTCACACAGTTCCCGTTCCTTCTCGGCGATAGCTCTCGAATCGATCGCCAGATCTGTGTGCTTGTCGATGAAATACGTCATCGCCAGGAAAGCAGCGCGACCCCAGATGGGGTTGCCTGTTCCGCCGACATCCGAATGGACGCCAGGCATCCATATCTGACGAAGGATCCGGCTGGCTTCAAAGTCGGGATCTTTATTCCGCTTGGATATTCCGTCCCAGTATTTGGGCTGAAAATAGCGACGGTTCTCGTCGATCGCCAGGATTTGCACACCTCTGCGGCAGCGCGCAGGCAACTGCAGGTTGTTGAACTTGACCGGGTTGAACATTTTCAGGCGTTCGCTGCCGCCCATCACCGAGTCGAACAGTCCGACGAACTCCACTGTGGCGTTGTGAACCTTGATGTCCGAACCCAGGTTCCCCTTGCCGATCGACCTGTCCCACGCATCGAGGACAACGGGAAGGTCGCGGATGTCGCGTGGATGGAGCAGCCCGAACTCTGCTATCAGGCTGGCCAGCGCCCGCACGGCCATAGCCCCACGGCTGAAGCCGAACAGATAAATCTTGTCGGGACGTCCTGCTGCCGCAGCTTCAAAATCGTAGTTTGAGCAGATATTGGTGTACTGATCGATGATCTGAGATTTGATCGAGTTGCCGGTTAAAAGATTAAAGATATTGCTACTGTCGGGCTGCGACGAGATGCCCGAAGTGTAAAATACGATCTGGGGTCCGCCATCTTCGGAACGGTCGCGAAGCTGAAGCAGACAAGCCAGTTCGAATACGTTCGAGTATGACCCATAGCTCGTCACGCGCGATGCCGAAACCATCGTGCCATCGATCAGGCCCACCAGATGCCTTGTCATTCCCGCCCCTTCCCCAAATCCGGTTGGCGCGAACCCAAGGCCACTTCGAACGGAGGCTTGAGCAGAACATGCCTCTACTTTTTGTAAACGACAACCCTGTTACTTGATTGGGAATGCGGAAGGCAAAACGACAGGTGCCGCTCTAAAACGAAAACAGATTTTGCCCTGGCGTGAATTCAGCGCAAGCCCCCAACCGCCCAATGCGTTGGCATTGCGTCCGTCACGGTTCATTTGACCGTACTTCAGGTCGGTGAGATTGGCTGGCTGTCGAGATGCAATCCGCTCAGGGCGGCACCCGCTGTAAGCCGTCCATCGAGCTTTCGCGCAGGAATGGTTGTCGTCAGCCGACGGATAGCGGCGGGGCCAGTGTGCCAAGCCATGCGACCAGAGCCAGGATCGCGATTGCCGCGCCCGCTTCGAGCGCAAGGCTGCGCCGCAAGGCGCCGATCTGCGCGGAGCGGTCGCCCGCTTCGCTGGCCAGTGCGGGAGTCAATCGAAAGCGATTGGCTGCAGCAAGCCCGAGCATCGCCGCAAACAGCACCAGCTTGGCGATGAGCAACTGGCCGTAGAGCGTCGCGGGCAACGTCGGTACATTGGCGAACCCGATGAGGGCATAACTGTTGACGAGTCCCGTCCCCACGAGCGCGGCTACGGTTAGCGTCCCCACCGACGAAAAGCGTTCGAGCGCACGATGGGTCAGAATGATATGGTCAGACGAGCGCCCGGCTGGCGACCGAAACAGCAGCATTCCGAACGCGGCAAGCGCCCCGACCCACACACCTGCTGCGAGCAGGTGGATGATATCTGCCGCAAGCTGGACCGTACCCAACCGACCTTCGCCTGCCGCACCATGTCCGGTCCAGGCAAGCGAGGCCAGCGCCGCGCCTGCTCCGACCGCGATCACGGCCATGAGTGCGCGACTGCCGCTACGGTACATCACAATACTTGCCGCGAACGCGACAGCCAAAGCCACCAGCCGCAATTGCCACGCCGCGCCGAAGGGGGTCTGCGTCACGACCATCTGAACCGTCGCGCGATCGACGCCCATCACCGGCATCCCCGCCATGGCTGCACAGACGACGAAAAGGCCCGCTAGCGAAAAACCGATACCCATGGCTGCGAGCATCGCCAGCATCCGGCGCAGCGGTAATCCGCTCGCCGAATGCCAGACAATCTCCCTGGGTACATAAAGAACGAACAGCGGCACCCCGAACAGCAGCATCAGGTTTGCATAAAGCGCGAACCTGACGAAAATGTTCAGCTCATCGGTCACAGCCTCACTTTACGGTGAAGCTGTATTTGCCTTCGACGCGGTGCGTGTCCGCGGCAACGGCGTGCCAGACGACCAGATAGGTGCCTTTCGCAAGCGGGCGCTTCATCGTCAACGTCAAGGTCTTGCCATCCGACCCCATGGCCGCCGCAAACCCGGTCATCTTCATCGGCTGATGACCAGCCATGCCAGGCATCGCAGTCATCGTCAGCTCGGCCCCGGTCATGGCCGCGAGCAGTTTCTCGCTGAACTTGAGCTGGATTTTGGTCGGCTTGGCGACAGCGGAATTGGCCGCCGGGGTCGCGGCGACCAGCTTGGGATGGGCCTGCGCGGTACCGCCAAAGGCAAATGCTGCGGCGAACGAGGCGGCGTAGAGCGTGCGCGAAAATTTCATGACGGTCTCCGAAACGGGGGCTGTGTTTTGATGATACGCAGCCCGTTGCGTTACCCCTTGGCGATTGGCACCCTAACAGCCTTTGAGGACCAAGAAGCATTTTGAGGGATCGTCCGCGCGATTGCGTATAAAGAAGCACGAAATAGAGGACGGCGCGATCATGAACCTGGATGCAGCATTGGAAACACTCGCGCGCGCGCCGCTTCATCCCCAACTGGGGTCGATCGACGATGCGGTGCTCGCCGGTCTCGGCGCGCGTCTGCGTCAGGGCGGCATCAGCAATGGCTCACTCGGGGTTGCTGCCTGCGCGGCGCTGGCAATCGGCGTTGCCGGCGCGGCGTTGCCAAGCGAACCGGCCGGTGCTGCCTCGCTGACCCCGCTTGGTTCGCCCTTGGTGCTCGCCCCTTCGACCTTGCTTGCGAGCGCTGAATGACTGGCTGGCGGCGGCTTGCGCTAATCGTCGTCTTTGCATTCTTGGCTGCGCTGGGCGGGGTATTCGTAGGGCGTGCATTGTTCGGGTCGGCACACCCTCCCGAAAACGAACTTCATGCGCTGTTGCACGACGGTTTGAACCTCGACGCCGGGCAGGCGGCGCAGATTGAAATCCTCGAAAAGCGCTTTGCGATCCGCAAGCGCGCGCTCGAACTCGAACTGCGCGCCGACAATGCCCGGCTCGCCGACGCGATCGAGGCCGAGCATGGCTATGGGCCGCGGGTCGCAGCAACCATCGACCATTCGCACGGCACCATGGGCGGGCTTCAGAAGGAAACGCTCGAGCATATCTTTGCAATGCGACAAATCCTGAAACCCGATCAGGCGGCCAAATTCGACAAGGCTGTGGTCAAGGCGCTGACCGCCGACGCCCGGTGAGCCTCGACCTTGCCAGCGCGAGCGATGGCGAATTGGTCGCGCTGCAGCTTGGCGGTCGCGAAACGGCGGCGCGCGAACTGATGAGGCGCCACCGCGAGCCGGTCTATCGGCTGGTGCAAAGCCTGATCGGCGATCCCACCGAAGCCCTCGACGTCACGCAGGAAACTTTCATCGCGGCGTTCGCGGCGCTGGCGCGGTTCGACACGAGCCGTCCGTTTCGCGTCTGGCTGTCGCGGATTGCGATCAACAAGTGCCGCGATTGGGCGCGGCGCCGCGCCGTCCGCAAATTCTTCACCTTCGCGGCACCGATCGAGGCGGCCGATGCGGTGGCGAACGAGGACGTGGCCGCAGACGTTTTGCTTTCCGATCGCGAGGAACTGGCCCGCGTCCGAAGTGCGATTGCAGTCCTGCCCACGGTTTTGAAAGAGACCTTGCTGCTGCGAACCGTCGAAGGATTGTCCGAGGATGAAACCGCAACTGCGCTATCGATCAGCCGCAAGGCGGTCGAGACACGGCTCTACCGCGCGCGGCAGGCGCTAACCGCTGCGCTGCAATCAATCGCACCGACAAAAACCTGAGGGTAACCGCAGCGGCGTGCGTATCGAACACAGTGGGACATCAATCCCTATCCCCGAGGCCCTATCCCTGAGGCACCGCATGACTGGTTTTCTTGATCGCCGTCAACTGCTCCGCGGCGCGGCGCTGACCGGGGGCGGATTGGCCCTCGCACCGTTGTTTCCGGCATGGGCGCAGCCGATTTCGCGCGGCATCGTCACCGCGTTGCCGACGGTTACCGGCGAAGACATCACGCTTCGCATCGCCCATCAGATGATGACCATCGACGGACGCAACAGCCACGCGATCGGGATCAACGGCACCGTGCCGGGTCCACTGATCCGGCTGCGCGAGGGCCAGAACGTCCGGCTGCACGTTCAGAACGATCTCGATGAAGACAGCTCGATCCACTGGCACGGCCTGTTGCTGCCGTTCCAGTTCGATGGCGTGCCCGGCGTCAGCTTCCCCGGGATCAAGCCGCGATCGACCTTCGTCTATGAGTTCCCGATCAAGCAGGCAGGAACCTATTGGTACCACAGCCACTCGGGGTTGCAGGAACAGATGGGGCTATACGGGCCGATCGTGATCGATCCGGCTGGTAACGAACCGGCGCGCTCGGATCGCGAGCATGTGATCGTTCTGTCCGATCACAGCCCGTTGCATCCGCATGCCATCTTCAAGAAGCTCAAGCAGCAGGCGGGGTATTTCAACCATCAGCAGCAAACGCTCGCCGGGCTGCTCAAAGGCAGGGACCAGCCGCAGTCCGAACGCGCGATGTGGGGGGCGATGCGGATGGACCCAACCGATATCTCGGATGTTACCGGCTCGACCTACAGCTACCTCGTCAACGGCTATGGCCCCCAGGACAACTGGACCGCGCTGTTCAGGCTCGGCGAGCGGGTACGGCTGCGGGTGATCAACGCCTCGGCGATGTCGACGTTCAATTTCCGCATTCCCGGCCTGACGATGACCGTGGTCCAGGCCGATGGCGTCGCCGTCCGCCCGGTCGCGGTGGACGAGTTCCAGATCGCGGTTGCCGAGACCTACGATGTCATCGTCACCCCGACGACCGACGAAGCCTTCACGATTGTCGGCGAGGCAGTCGACCGGTCAGGCATGGCGCGTGCGACGCTTGCCCCGCGCGAAGGCATGGTCGCGGCAGTCCCGGCCTTACGCAAACGTCCGGTCGCCTCGATGAAAGACATGGGCATGGACATGGGCGCGATGAACACGATGGCCCCATCGGACGACACCATGGCCGGGATGGACCATGCCGCGATGGGCCACGACATGGGCAGCATGAAAATGCGCGATCCCGACAATGCGCCGCAGGTCAAGATGGGGCCCGGCGTCCAGACGATCGCGCCGATGGCGATGGACCGCACCGGCGACCCCGGCCAGGGGCTTGAGAACGTCGGCCACAAGGTGTTGACCTATCGCGACCTGATGGCCGCAGAGCGCAACCCGGATATCCGCGCGCCGTCACGCGAAATGGATATCCATCTGACCGCGAACATGGAACGCTATATGTGGTCGTTCGATGGGGTGAAGTTCAGCGACGCGAAGCAACCGATCGCCTTTACGCTGGGTGAGCGGGTGCGCGTCAACCTGGTCAACGACACGATGATGGCGCACCCGATCCATCTCCACGGCCATTACTTCGAGCTGGTCACCGGCCATGGCGATCACGCACCCAGGAAGCACACGGTCAATGTCCAGCCCGGTGGCAAAGTGACGTTCGATCTGACCGCCGACGCCGAAGGCGACTGGGCGTTTCATTGCCACATGCTCTACCACATGCACGCCGGGATGATGCGGATCGTCTCGGTGCGTGCCGAAGGCGCCGCAGCGTGAAGCTGGCGTGGCTGTCCGCATCGCTGGTATTCGCGCTGGCCGGCCCGGCCGCCGCGCAGTCGATGCCCGGAATGGACATGGGCACGCCGACGCCCACGCCCACCCCACCAGAGCACGACATGGCATCGATGCCCGGAATGGCGATGCCCCCAACGACTGCGGCTCCAGCCCCGGACGGCGCTATGGACCATGCGATGACGGGCACCGCGCTTCCCGCAGGCGACGGCACCGCACCCGCGCCGCCCACCGATCGAGCCGCCGACCGCTATTACGGAGCCGAAGCGATTGCAGCGGCCAAGACCGCGCTGCAGCGCGAGCATGGCGGCCAGACCCTCTCGATGATCCAGTTCAACCTTGCCGAGCTGCAGGTTCGCAACGGACGCGATGGCTATCGCTGGGACGGCGAAGGCTGGTTCGGCGGCGACATCGACCGCTTCGTCGTCAAAAGCGAGGGTCGCGGCGATCTTGGCGGCAGGCTCGACGAGGCCGAGGTCCAGGCGCTCTATTCGCGCGCGGTCGGTCCCTATTTCAACCTCCAGGCCGGCGTGCGGCAAGACATCCGCCCCCAGCCGGCGCGCACCTATGCCACGCTCGGGATCGAAGGGCTCGCGCCGTATTGGTTCGAAGTCGCGGGCGCGCTGTTCGTGTCCGACAAGGGCGATGTGCTGGCGCGTGCCGAAGGCACTTACGACCAGCGCATCACCCAACGCCTGATCCTGCAACCGCGCGTCGAGCTCAACTTTGCGGCGCAGGACGTCCGCACCAACGGCATCGGAGCCGGCCTCAGCGATGCCGAGCTGGGCCTGCGCCTGCGCTACGAGATCGAGCGCGAGTTCGCGCCCTATGTCGGCATTTCCTATGACGCCAAAGTCGGCCGCACCGCGCGGTTTGCGCGCGCGAACCGCGAACGCGCAAGCGCGGTGAGCCTCGTGTTTGGCGTCAGGACATGGTTCTAGCGGTCGAGGGCGCCCCCCCCGCCCCCTGCCCGCCGCGCGCGTTTTTATTTTCCTACACCCGCCCCACGCGCCACGGCGGCGGGTTCCTTGACCCGCACCGCCAGGCCCTCGCCCATGCCCCCCGAACCCCTCCACGGCACGCTCCACACCACCCTCCCCGCGTTCGCCCCCGTCCCGCGCGAGAAGGACCGCAGCAACGGGTGGAAGCCCGAAGTCCAGCAAGCCTTCATCGAGGCGCTGGCCGAGACCGGCAGCGTCCGCGCCGCCTGCCGCCGCGTCGCCCGCGCCGATCACGGGGCGTACCTGCTGCGCCGCCACCCCGAGGCCGCAGCGTTCCGCGTCGCATGGGACGCCGCGCTCGATATCGGGATGCGCCGCATAGAAGATGTCGCGATGGACCGCGCGCTCAACGGCGTCGAGGTCCCGGTCTATTCCTACGGCAAGCTGGTCGGCGCGCGCACGGTCTACAACGACCGGCTGGTCATGTTCATGCTGAGGAACCGCGCGCCCGATCGCTTCACCGGGGGCCGCGCCAAGGCGATGAGCGCCAGCGACAAGGAGACCCTGCGCAAGCTCAAGGCGCAATGGCTCGCCGAATGGGAGCGCGATCAGGCG
>JANMQW010000069.1:0-3930 GCA_031370725.1 Novosphingobium sp. | reverse complement strand
ATGCACGCGGCCAAGGGCATTCTGACCGCGCGTGGCGGCATGACGTCACACGCCGCGGTGGTGGCGCGCGGCATGGGCCGTCCGTGCGTTTCCGGAGCATCGCAACTGTCGATCGACATGGCGCGGCGCGTGGCGAAAATCGCCGGGCGCGACGTGGCCGAGGGCGAGACCATCACGCTCGACGGCTCAACCGGCGAGGTCATGGCGGGCGCGGTGCCGACGATCGAGCCCGAGCTGGTCGGCGATTTCGGGGTGCTGATGGCGTGGGCCGACGAAGTACGGCGGATGCGCGTGCGCGCCAACGCCGAGACCCCCGCCGACTGCCGCATCGCGCGTCAATTTGGCGCCGAGGGAATCGGGCTGTGCCGCACCGAGCACATGTTCTTCGATGCGGCGCGGATCCGTTCGGTGCGCGAGATGATCCTGGCGGGCGACGAAACGGGGCGGAGGGTAGCTTTAGCCAAGCTGCTACCCGAACAGCGCGCAGATTTCATCGGCATCTTCCGCGAGATGGCGGGGCTTCCGGTGACGATCCGCCTGCTCGATCCGCCGCTCCACGAGTTCCTGCCGCAGGGCGACGCCGAGTTCGCCGAACTGGCCGAAGTAACCGGGCTGGGGATCGATCACCTCAAGCGCCGCGCGGGCGAGCTCCACGAGTTCAACCCGATGCTCGGTCACCGCGGCTGCCGCCTGGGGATCACGTACCCCGAAATCTACGAGATGCAGGCGCGCGCGATCTTCGAGGCCGCGTGCGAAGTGGCCGAGACCGGGGATGCGCCAGTGCCCGAAGTGATGATCCCGCTGGTCGCCACCAAGCGCGAGCTGGAGCTGATGCGCGCGCTTGTCGATCGCGTAGCGACAGAGGTGTTTGCCGAAGTGTTTGGCGATGGGGGCCGCACGCTCGACTACCTCGTCGGGACGATGATCGAACTGCCGCGGGCGGCGCTGATGGCAGGTGAAATCGCCGAAGAGGCGAAATTCTTTTCATTCGGAACCAACGATTTGACGCAGACAACTTTGGGGGTTTCTCGCGACGATGCGGGCCGGTTCTTAGGGGCTTACGTCGAACAGGGCATCTACGCGCGGGATCCGTTCGTCAGCTTGGATATCGAGGGCGTCGGGCAGCTGGTGGCGCTGGCGGTGGAGCGGGGCAGGGCGGTGCGGCCCGAAATCAAGCTGGGCATCTGCGGCGAGCACGGCGGTGACCCGGCGAGCATCGCATTCTGTGAGGCGCAGAAGCTCGATTATGTCAGCGCCTCGCCCTATCGCGTACCGATCGCGCGGTTAGCGGCAGCACAGGCATCATTGAGCTAGCGTTTCCAGCCGGTTAGGGTAATTATCTCGAATATTTCTTCGGTTCCCGAACCGAATGTCCGGCTTGCGACTTCCCTTGCTCCACGCCCCAGCGCCGGTCCGGGTCGAGCGAGGACATTGCTCAGCCCCTGCGCGCGCAAATCGCCGACAAGCCGGTCGAGCGAGCTGAACCGCACGGTCAGCGGACGCCCGTCCGCCACCGGATCGGCGAACCCGGCGCGCTGGACGAGCTGTGCCCCGGCGCGGACATCGACCAGCGGATGTATTCGCGGCGCAGCGCGGTCTCCATCGGCGGCCAGCATGGCCGAGCGCAATGCGGGCAAGCTGCCAGCGCCGACGAAACTGGCGATCAGAAGCCCGTCCGGAGCCAACGCGCCGCGAAAGTGGAGCAGGGCGCCGGGCAGGTCGTTGACCGTATCGAGCGTGGCGAGACTGGCAATGAAGTCGAACCCGGCAATGGGCAGCGGTTGCTCCTCGTCGAGACCATACTCGGGCGCGGCTTCGCGGACCTCGGCTCCGCGCGCCCGCAACGCCTTCGTCAACGTCCCGCCGTGGTCCCCGATCACCAGCGCGTTGCGCGGATCGTGGCGGAGGAAGGCGAGGCGCTCGATCACGTCCTCGATCATGTCGTCGAGCAGGTACCGCGGCGCGTCGGCGGCTTCCTGCAAACGTCGCATCCGCCGCCGTGCGGCGAGGCGTCGGGCGGGAGCAAAGATTGTCGGTGCGGCCATGCCCGCCAGCCCTGCCGTCGCGCTCGCCGCTTGCCAAGCCCTTGAGCTGCGGCGCACACCGGTGCCATGACCGCGCTCGCCGTCCTGACCCCGCTGGTCGATCTGGTTTTCCCGCCGCGCTGCCCACTATGCGGCGATGCACTGGGCGAGCAGGGTGGGCTGTGCATCGCCTGCTGGAGCAAGCTCGTGATCCCCGGAAATCCCGCCTGCGCGCTGTGCCAGCGACCGCTGGGAGATGCTTTCAGTGGCGCAGACTCTGACTCGCTGACGTGCGCGCCATGTCTCGCCGCGCCGCCCCGCCATGCTGGGATCGCCGCCGCGACGCTTTATAATCCCACCTCGCGCGATGTGGTGCTGGCTTTCAAGTATGGCCGCCGGGTCGGTCTGGGCACGCTGCTGGGGCGGCTGATGGCGGCGCGGGTTGGCGAGCTTCAGGGCGAATGGCTGGTGGTTCCGGTGCCGCTCCACCGCTGGCGGCTGTGGAAACGCGGTTTCAACCAGTCGGTGCTGCTCGCCCGGACGATCGCCGCCGCGCCGGGTCGCACGCTGGCGGTCGATGCGCTTGTCCGGACACGGGCGACCCCGTCGTTGGGCGGGCTGGGGCGAAGCGACCGGGCCAAGGCGCTGCGCGGCAGCATCGCCGTGAACCGCACGTGGAAGGCACGGTTAGCAGGTATGCAAGTGCTGCTGGTTGACGACGTGATGACCAGTGGAGCGACCAGCGACGCCTGCATCCGCGCGCTGCACCGGGCGGGGGCGGGCAAGGTGCGAATCGCCTGCTTCGCCCGCGTCCTTGACGAAGCCCTTCCGCACGCCTGAACCGCACAAAGAAAAGCGCCCGGGATTGATCCCGGGCGCTCTCGTGACGATATCGTAGCTGCGCTTTCGCGCCTAAACCCTCATCACCCAATTCGTGCAGCCTGTTGGCGCTGTCGAACCGGGGAACTTCCCCAAACTTTGGCCCTCAACATTGGCCTTATGGCCATCCGGCTCCCTCAAGCCGTGCCGTCTATTCGCGCATCGGCAGCGCGCAGCATAGTGCAACTTGCGTGGGCGATGGATTTTGCCCCGCCGCTGTGGTTATCGTGCAACAAGTAATGCCTGTTCAGCCACCTAGGCGAAGGATTCAATTGCGTGACCCTCTCTCCCCGTGAATTTGCGCGCACACCTGAAATCGCAGCTCCCAGCGAAACTGCCGGCCCGTTCGTTCCGCGGTTCGATGCTGCGGGCTTGCTCACCGCGGTCGCGGTCGATGCGGAGAGCGGGGAGGTGCTGATGCTCGCGCATATGGATGCCGAAGCGTTGGCCACGACCCGAGAGACTGGACTGGCCCACTTCCATTCACGATCGCGCGGGCGACTATGGATGAAGGGCGAAACCTCGGGCCACACCTTGCGCGTCCTCGAAATCCGCGTCGATTGCGATCAGGATGCGATCGTCCTGCGGGTCGAGGCGGCGGGTCCGGCCTGCCACACCGGCGCGACAAGCTGCTTTTACAGGCTGCTGGAGGGCGACGAGCTCGCCATCATCGCAAGTTGACGTTTACGTAAAGGACAGCTACCGGTCGAATGATGGCCGCAGCCTCTGCTTCCGAGCGTCACAGCGCGCATCTCGATCGCCCCGATGCGCTCGAGCGCGAGCGTTTCACCATTTCCGACCTCTCCGCCGAATTCGGCGTTTCGGCCCGCGCCTTGCGGTTTTATGAAGACGAGGGCCTGATCGCGCCCACCCGCAACGGCCTCGTGCGCATCTATTCCAAGCGCGACCGCGCCCGCCTCGCGTGGATCCTGCGCGCCAAGAACGTCGGCTTCAGCCTGACCGAAATTCGCGAGCTGATCGACCTCTACGATCTGGGCGATGGTCGGGCCGAACAGCGCCGCACCAC
>JANMQW010000032.1:0-14765 GCA_031370725.1 Novosphingobium sp. | reverse complement strand
ATGCCGAAGCCGCCACCGCGATGAAGCGCGCCACCGTGCTCGATCCCAGGAACCCCGAATACTTCTCGATGCTGGGCGAGGCGCTGGTTCTGGCCAGCAAGGACGGCGACGGGGTGCCGCCCGATGCCGCCGCCGCGTTCGCTGCCGCGCTGGCGCTCGATCCCAAGGAGCCGCGTGCGCGCTATTTCCACGCCGTCCGGCTCGATCTGGATGGCAAGCACCAGGCCGCGCTCGACGAATGGTTCGCGCTGCTCAAGGATTCGCCCGCCGACGCGCCGTGGGCGGGCGACGTGCGCGAGGTGATCCAGTCGGTCGGCAAGAAGAACAATATCGACGTCGCGAGCAAACTCGCTGCGATCAGCCCCGCAGCCCCGGCCAACGGCTTCAAGACCACCGGCCAGGACATCGCCAGCGCGGGCATCCCCGGGCCGACCCGCGACCAGATCCAGGCCGCCACCGCACTGCCCAAGGGCACCCAGGACCAGATGATCCAGGGCATGGTCGATGGCCTGGAAACCAAGCTCAAAGCCAACCCCGCCAACGCGCAGGGCTGGATCATGCTGATGCGCAGCCGGGTCCAGCTCGGCGAGCAGAAAAAGGCCGCCGAGGCGCTGCAGGGCGGGCTGGCGGCGTTCAAGAACGACGGCGCGACCAGCAGGCAATTGCGCGAAGCGGCAGCGACGCTGGGGATCGTCGGGGGGTGATGGCTCTGAGCGGCTTCGCCGTCCGGATCGTTTTGAGGGTGTCGGCCGTCAAGTGACCAGACGCAGCTTCACGGCGGCGATTTGTCGATCTTGTATCTGGCTGGCTGTCAACGTCGCGCCCGGAGCGCGGCATTTCGGTTCCGGATGGTCGTGACGGTCGATACACCCGAAGGCGTTCGCAGTGCAGGCACGGTGTGCGAGGTCGTCGGTCGCGAAGTCGTGGACCCGATTTACGGACCGGGCGGATCGAACGCCAAGCTCACCGGCGAAGCACTCGAACTCCAAATTCCGGGGCGCGGATCCCTGTTCGCGCTTGGGGGGCTCGCACATCCGACCGGGGGGCGCGACGATCTTGCCTATATGGCAATCAAGACGCTCGACCCGGCTTTCACGGGCAACAGCTTCGAATCCGCGCAGCGCCTCGCCGATGCGCAGCGGGACGCTCAGCCCCGGCCAGTAGCGCCCGCGCTCTATCCGTTGCTTGTCGGAATGAAGGACAGGGAAAACGTCGACACCCTGCAACTCGTCGATCCCCGCGACCTAAGCGGGTCATTCGGAGCCGGGGTCGTTCTTTCGAGCATAGCGGTCGAACTGACCGATCTCCCCGTGACGCTGGGGATCGAAAATCGTCTGGCGTGGCTCAAATCGTTCGAATGCAGCCTGTCCTTTCCGACCTCTGACCTTTCGGGTTCCCAAACCAGGGCCCTGGTCGAGGTCACTTCCTTCTCAACCGAATTTCGGCCGTGGGGAATGATGGTCGCGCCCGTCCCGTGGGTGCAAGTGCAGGCGAGGAGATGGCTGCGCTGGGGCTGGTTGGCGCTTGAACCACTTGTTGCAACCCAGCCGCGACTCGCTGGATTCCCGTTGTTTACCGCAAATTAACCTTTTCTCTTCAGAAGTCCTGTGGTTAATGGCCGGCAAGACGAATTGACGGTTTGTTACCGGGGCAATGAAACGGGGGTACCGCCACATGCGTGTTTTGCTGATCGAAGACGAGCCGACCACGGCCAAGGCGATCGAGCTGATGCTCACCACCGAAGGCTTCAATGTCTATTCGACCGATCTGGGCGAAGAGGGTTTGGACCTGGGCAAGCTGTATGATTACGATATCATCCTGCTCGACCTCAACCTGCCCGACATGCACGGCTACGATGTGCTCAAGAAGCTGCGCGTTGCCAAAGTGCAAACCCCGGTGCTGATCCTGTCGGGCATTTCCGAGATGGACAGCAAAGTCCGCAGCTTCGGCTTTGGCGCCGACGATTATGTCACCAAGCCGTTCCACCGCGACGAGCTGGTCGCGCGGATCCACGCCGTGGTGCGCCGTTCCAAGGGCCATTCGCAATCGGTCATCCGCACCGGCAAGCTGGCGGTCAACCTCGATGCCAAGACCGTCGAGGTCGAATCCGCGCGGGTCCACCTGACCGGCAAGGAATACGCGATGCTCGAGCTGCTTTCGTTGCGCAAGGGCACCACGCTGACCAAGGAAATGTTCCTCAACCACCTGTATGGCGGAATGGACGAGCCCGAACTCAAGATCATCGACGTGTTCATTTGCAAGCTGCGCAAGAAGCTGGCGATGGCCTGCGAGGGCGAGAACTACATCGAAACCGTCTGGGGCCGCGGCTATGTGCTGCGCGATCCCGAGGACCGGGCCGAGGCGGCCTGATTTTTTACGGCACTGCGCCTGATTTTGAAGATTTGCGTCGTCGCGTTACCCGAAATGGCCCGTCCCGAAAGGGGCGGGCCTTTTTCGACTGACTTCGCATCCATGGCGGGCCTTCGTCGCGCCCGTGCAGTGGTGACCTCTGGGTTTCTGATTGCGAACACTATATGAGTGATCACATTCGCGAATGGCAAACGATCGACCGGCTTGTCGGCTTGATCTGGCGGATTAGTAGCCCCGGAAGTCTCTTTCACAATGCCTACGTCGGATATCATTACGGCGGCCACATTTTATATGGCGAAACGGTGACGATTACAGATGTCAGTTCTGATCGCGAGACCCTAGCGCGCGATGAAGATTATCTAACCTGGCTACGTCCACGCCTTGCGATTCACGAAGGCTTTATCGCTCTACGGAAGCACTGGGCAGAGATCGGTGTCAACGGCACTTACGCTGGGCATGACGGTTATGGCGGTTCGGCCACCAATTGGGGTGTCTTCGTCCCAAAGGAAAGTCTGCCGAAACTCGAGCGCGCCGCGCAAGAAGCCATCGGCCTAACTTATCCGGATGAACGACAAAGGGCCGCTGGCGACTTCCGAGTGTACGCTGCTCGCCATTACGACAAGAATTGGATTGAAAATCAGCGTGTAATGCCAGCTATCGATCAGTCACCTTATTCAAGAAGGGTGGAATGATCCTTGGATGGTCGGACCACCTCCGATTCGATCCAACTCTTGACATTTATCGCCATATCGGTTATACCGCAACGGGTGCGGAGGCGTTTAGCGCTTCGTTCTCCTCTCCTCGTTGGCGGTCGGTGCTCGCAACTCCTCGACATGCCCCACCCCATCTCCCGGGCAGGCATCCCCGGAACATCCCCCCCCTCCCGCCTTCAAGGGAAGGGGGTTACCTTGCGCAACACTTGCCCCACAACGCTTCAACCACCTAAAGCCGCACAATGATCTCCGTTGCCACCTGGAACATCAATTCGGTTCGCCTGCGGATGGATCAGGTTGCGCGGTTCGTGACCGAGCAGGCGCCCGACGTGCTGTGCCTGCAAGAGATCAAGTGCCGCGAGGAGCAGTTCCCTCACGCCGCGTTCGAGGCGCTGGGCTACACCCACCGCGCGGTACACGGCCAGAAGGGGTATCACGGCGTCGCCACCGTCAGCCGCTTGCCGCTGAAGGAGTTGGGCAGGCACGACTGGCAGGATAACGGCGAGGCGCGCCACGTCGGGGTTGAGGTGGTAGGGTCGGGGCTGGTCCTCGAGAACGTCTATATCCCGGCGGGCGGCGATATCCCCGATCGCGAGGCCAACGCCAAGTTCGGCCAGAAGCTCGATTTTCTCGGGCGGATGACGCGCTGGGCGGACAAGCTCGATCGTCCGACGCTGATCGTTGGCGATTTCAACATCGCCCCGCTCGATTGCGACGTTTACGATCACAAGGCGCTCGTCAAAGTTGTCAGCCACACCCCGCAGGAGATCGCCACGCTCGGCGCGTTCCGCGACGCCCACGGCTGGGTCGATCTGGGGCGCGAGCATATCCCCGCACCGGGGCGCAGTTATTCGTGGTGGAGTTACCGTTCGTGGTGGCGCCAGAAGGACCAGGGGCGGCGGCTCGACCACGTCTGGGCCTCGCCCGAGCTTGCCCAACAGATGACGTCTCACCGGGTGGTCGAGGAAACGCGCCATTGGGACCAGCCCTCGGACCATGTCCCGCTGATCACCGAGTTCGATCTTTGAGTGAAAGCCGCCGCGTTGCGCGTGCGCTCGATGCCCTGCGCCACGGCTGGGCGATCCGGGTGAGCGGCGCGGACGGCACGCTCGACCTGCTGCCCGCAGAAACTGCATTCGCCGAACCGGGGCTGACCGCATCGCGGATGCTGATCTCGGCGGCGCGCGCCGCAACGCTCAAGCTGGCCAACCAGCGCGAGGCGGCGGTGCCCCATGCCGCAGTGTTGATCCGCGGCGGCGAGCCGTTTGCGCTGGATCTCGCCCGCGCGATCGCCGATCCTGCACTCGATCTGCGCTATCCGCTCAAGGGGCCGTTCCTCGCCGAGCCGATTGCGACGGGCGAGGCGGCGGGGGCGGCGATGGAACTGGCACGGCTTGCCGGAATCCTGCCCGCGTTTCTGGTGCTCGCGGCGGCGGAAGAACCGTCCGAAGTATCCGCCGCCGATCTCGCCCACTGGACCAACCCGACGAACCTGACGATCCAGTCGCGCGCTCGGCTGCCGGTGGACGCGCTGGAAGACGCCGAAATCGTCGCCTTTCGGGCCCGCGATGACTTACGCGAGCATGTCGCGCTGGTCCTCGGCCGTCAGTCTTCCGAACGCACCGCACTGGTCCGGCTCCACTCTGAATGCCTGACCGGCGATGTCCTCGGCAGCCTCAAGTGCGATTGCGGGCCGCAGCTTGATACGGCGTTGGCGGCGATGGCCGACGAAGCGCGGGCAGGCGGGTGGGGCGTGCTGCTGTATCTGCGCCAGGAAGGCCGCGGGATCGGCCTGATCAACAAGCTACGCGCGTATCAGTTGCAAGATCAGGGGTTCGATACCGTCGAGGCCAACGAACGCCTGGGCCTGCCCGGCGAGGCGCGCGATTTTCAGGTCGCAGCCCGGATGATCGACCTGCTCGGGGTCGGACCGGTCCGGCTGCTGACCAACAACCCGGCCAAGGTTGCCGCGCTGGAAGCGGCGGGTGTCGTCGTTGTCGAGCGGGTACCGCATGTGTTGCCCGCCAACGTGCACAATCGCCGCTATCTGGCGACCAAGCGTGACCGTTCGGGGCATCTGCTGGGCTGACCCGTCCTGCACTCCGCTGTCCCGATTTGGAGCGGCGGTGGACGAGCGGCGGCGCTCTGGCGGAGGATCGGATAGTCTGGCGGTTCGCTGCCCCGATGCCGTGGAGACCCAGGCCATGACCCGACCCCTTGCCGTCGTCCCGCTGCTTGCCCTGTGCTTTGCCGCCGGCACCGCCACTGCGGTCGAGCCCACCGATTCGAGCTGGCCAGAAGTAGCCCGCGCGCGCGACGGCGGTTGCGCGCTGAGCATAACCGGCAACGGCCGGTTCTATCGCATCGCTGCCTCCGGTCTGGGGGCGGGCGCGCCGGGCCGGTTCTTCCTGGCCAACGGCGACATGAAGCCGCTCGACTGGACGATCCGCGCCGCCGACGACGGCGGTTTCGCGCGCTATTACCTTCCCTTCCGGTGGCATCGTTCGGGCGGCGACGTGACGGTTTCAGTTGAGAGTGTCCGTTGCACCCTGTCGGCGCGTTTTGCGTGGCAGCGTGCCGAAGTGGTGGTTCACTGAGCGCAGCAGGCGCTGACCGTAAGGTTTGCCCTTCGGGCGCAGGAAAGTTTCGCTTCGTCGCGGCTTGACGAATCTTGCTCGCCTCGCGCCCCGCCTATCTCTACCGGGACAGTAGAACTGGTGAGAAGGATTGATACGTGGACCTTGCGGCGTTCGATCTTTCAGCGTTACTCCCGTTCATCGCAGTCGGCTTTGCCGCGCAGTTGGTCGACGGCGCGCTGGGAATGGCCTTCGGGGTGATATCCAACACCTTGTTGGTGGGCGTGATGGGCGTACCCCCTGCGCTTGCGTCGCAGCGGGTCCATGTGGTCGAATGCTTCACCACCGGGGTGTCGGGGATCAGCCATCTCCTTCACCGCAACATCGACGGGAGGCTGTTCGTGCGCCTCGCGATTCCCGGCGTGATCGGTGGATGCATGGGGGCCTACGTCCTGTCGCTGCTGTTCGAGCAGGGGGCGGATTTCGTAAAGCCCTTCGTGCTGCTCTATCTGACAGCTATCGGCATCTACCTGCTGGTCCGCGGCATTCTCTATCCACCAAAAATCAAGCAAGCGAAATTCGTCGCGCCCCTTGGCCTCATCGGCGGTTTCCTCGATGCTGCGGGCGGCGGCGGCTGGGGTCCGGTGGTAACATCGAACCTGCTGTTCCAAGGCGCTGATCCGCGCAAGGTGGTGGGGACGGTGAGTGCGGCCGAGTTTTTCCTGACTGTCGCGGTCTCGGCAACCTTCATCTGGAAATTGGGTTTCGCCGACCTTGCGGGGGCCACATTGGGCCTCCTGATCGGCGGCATCGCTGCAGCGCCGCTCGGCGCCTTCGCGGCCAAACGCATCCCGGCCAAAGCGATGCTAATCATGGTCGGCATCGTGCTGACCCTGACCAGCGCCTTTGGGGTGTACCGTGCGTGGGGGTGAAATCAGACTGGGGCGTGAAGGACGCGCGGGCTTGAACGCAGGTGTGGCAAGGCACAAATAGGGGCCGAAACCGTATTGGGCCATCGCCGTTCCAGATTCCACTCCCTGTTTTCTCAATGCGGTCGGCACTGCGGTGCCCTGCCATGATATTCACGACGCCTTTATCGCCTGGGCCCGCGCCCAGCTTGATGAGCGCAAGCGGCCGCTGTTCGATCGGATGGCAGCGCGATCGGGAATCGGCCACCGCTGGTCGATCCTGCCGGTAGGCGACGACGGCGGCAGCCCGGTCGATCCCGGCGGTTTTTACGCGGTCGCCCCTCTCCCCGGCACGGGCGAGCGTATGCGGCGGTATGCCACCGCCGCGCCCGACCTCGCCGTGTGCGCGATCGAAGCGCTGGGCGATGCGACGGCACTCGGTTCAATCACCCACCTGGTGGTGGCCAGCTGCACCGGGTTCGTCGCGCCGGGGATCGACCAAATCATCGCCCGGCGGATGGGCCTGGCTCATTCGGTCGAGCGATTGCTGGTCGGGTTTATGGGCTGCTATGCCGCGGTCGCCGCGCTGCGCAGCGCGCGCCACATCGTCCGCTCCGATCCCGCCGCGCGGGTGCTGGTGGTCACGGTTGAGCTTTCGACATTGCATCTGCAAGAGGTCCACGAACTCGAGCCGCTGTTGGCCATGCTCCAGTTCGGCGATGGCGCCGCGGCGGCGCTGGTCACTGCCGACGCGGTCGGCTTTGCGCTCGAAGCGCCGTTCGCCACCACGCTGCCCGATTCGGCCGAGCTGATCCGCTGGGACATCACCGACCGCGGCTTTGCGATGCACCTGTCTGGCCAGGTACCGGCGCGGATCGCAGCGGGGCTGGCCGATCCCGAATTCGCGCTAGCAGCCACCGGCGGGGTCGATCCAGGCGAAGTCGATGGCTGGGCGGTTCACGCCGGCGGCCGCTCGATTCTGGACGCGGTGGAACGCGCGCTGGAATTGCCGCACGACGCACTGGCCGCTTCACGAAGCGTGCTGGAAGAGGTTGGCAATATGTCGTCGGCGACACTGATGTTCGTGCTTCAACGCCTACTGACGGGGCCGCGGGTAGAGCGCGGGGTGGCACTGGCGTTCGGGCCAGGGCTTGCCGCTGAGGGCTTTCGCTTCCGGTCAGCGCCGTGAGTTTGTCGCAGCGAGCCATCGCCGAAGAGCTGATGGACGCGGACGATCTCGACCCCACGACTTATGCCGCGGTGGTTGGCGACCTCGCCAAAGTCAATGTCGTGACGATGGCCGCGCGGCCCACACTAGCGTTTCTGGCGCGCGTCATGGCTGGGCATCGTGGCGGCTCGCTGCGGGTGCTCGATGTCGGGTTCGGCGATGGCGATATGCTCCGCCGAATCGCGCGCTGGGCGGCAAAGCGCGGCCATCCTGTCGAACTGGTCGGGGTTGATCTCAACCCCCGCAGCGAGATGGCGGCGCGGGCGCACACCGCGTCAGACCTGGCGATTCGCTGGGTGACGGGTGACTACGCCGATCTGGCGGGCGAGCGATGGGACGTGGTCATTTCCAGTCTCGTCGCGCACCACATGACGCACGGCCAACTGGTCGATTTCGTGCGCTTCATGGATGGCCACGCACGCGCCGGATGGTTGATCAACGACCTCCACCGCCACCGCTTCGCCCATGCCGGGTTCCCGCTGCTAGCAACGCTGTTCGGGTGGCATAGAATCGTGCGCCACGACGGCACGCTGTCGATCGCGCGCAGTTATCGGCCGGCCGAATGGCCGCCGATACTGGCCGAGGCTGGCGTCAGCGCCGATGTCATCCGCGCGTTTCCATTCCGCCTGTGCGTCGAGAAGCTGAAGCCGTGAACCCGGCGTTGCTGATCGTTGGGGGGGGGCCAGCTGGAGCTGCGGCGGCTATTACTTTGGCCCGCGAGGGCGAGCAGCCCTTGCTGATCGAGCGCAGCCGTGAAACCGGCGATGCGATTTGTGGTGGGTTTTTGAGCTGGCGGACGCTGGAAACGCTGGCGAAGTTGGGGGTCGAAGCCGACGCGCTTAACCCGGCGCCGACCACTCGGGTGCGGTTGTTTGCGAAAGAGCGCACCGCAGAAGCGCCGCTGCCGCGCCCCGCACGCTCAGTCTCGCGGCGTACGCTCGATACGGTGCTCATCGCTGCCGCCCAAGCGGCGGGCGCCGCGATCGAGCGCGGCGTTACAGTGCGCGCGATCGAGGAGACGGTGCGGCTCGACGATGGCGCCGAGTTGCACCCCGCCGCGCTGTTCCTCGCCAGCGGCAAGCACGACATTCGCGGTCTGGCGCGTCCTGCCGAGGCGCGCGGCAACGATCCCACGCTGGGCTTACGGGTGCGGATCGCCGCGGCGCCGGGACTGACGCGACTGGTCAGCGATTCGATCGAACTGCATCTGTTCGACCGCGGTTATGTCGGGATCGCGCTGCAGGAGGATGGCAGCGGCAACGTCTGCATGGCGGTCCACCGCTCACGCCTCAACGAGGCGGGCGATCCCGAACGGCTACTGTCGGCGCTGGGTGCCGAATGCCCCGCGCTGGGCGAGCGGCTGGGGTATCGCGCGGGAAGCGAGCCGATCGATGCGATCGCCAACGTCCCCTATGGCTGGCGCTTGCGCGAAGGCCGCGCAGGGCTGTTCCGGCTGGGCGACCAAGCGGGGGTGATCCCCTCGCTGGCCGGCGAAGGCATGGGCATCGCGCTGGCCAGCGGGGTGGCCGCGGCGGAAGCATTCGTGCGCGGCGGGGCAGAGGCCGCGGCGGATTGGCAAGTCCGCTTCGCTCACGAGATCGCCCGGCCGATCGGGGTTGCCAGGCTGATCGCCGGATTGGGCGAGCGACCAGCGAGCGCCGGGGCCTTGGTCACGGTTGCCCGAGTGGCACCGTCGCTGGTCGATTTGGCGGCGCGGCTGACGCGGGTGGCGCGCTAACCCATCACCTCCGCCGCAGCCAGCACCGCCAGCGTCAAAATATCGCTCGCGTTGGAGTTCATTGCAGCGATCTGGACCGGCTTTTCCATTCCTACCAGCATCGGCCCGATCGTGGCGTTGCCCGCCAGTTCGCGCAGCAGCTTGGCCGACAAATTGGCCGATTGCAGCCCCGGCATGACCAGCACGTTGGCCGGAGCCGAGAGCCGCATGAACGGGTACTTGGCCATCGTCGCGGGGTTGAGCGCAGCGTCGGGGGCCATTTCGCCCTCGTACTCAAACCCTGGCGGATCGGCATCGAGCAGCGCAACCGCGGCGCGGATGTTTTCCAGCCAGCGCCCCGGCGGATTGCCGAAGGTCGAATAGCTGAGGAACGCGACGCGCGGCTCGTGTCCCAGTTTGCGCGCAACTTCGGCGGTGCCCTTGGCGATCTCGGCCAGTTCCTCGGACGAGGGCCGCTCGTTGATCGTCGTGTCGGCCAGGAACACGGTATAGGCCTTGCCGATCATCAGGTGGATGCCGAACGGCACCTTGCCCGGTGCGGGATCGAGCACCTGGCGAATTTCGCGCATCGATTGCGCAAACGGCCGGGTGATCCCGGTGATCATCGCATCGGCGTGGCCCAGCTTGACGAGCAGTGAGGCGAACACGTTGCGGTCCTGATTGACCATCCGCTTGACGTCGCGCTGCATGAACCCGCGCCGCTGGAGCCGCTCATACAGCATATCGACCATCGCCGGGACGTGCGGACTGATCGCCGAATTGTGGATCTCGAAGCTGTCAGGATGCTCGATTCCCAGCTCTTTCAGCTTGTCGCGCACCGCCTGGTCGCGCCCGACCAGCAGCGGCTCGCCATAACCGCCTTCCTTGAACTGGATCGCGGCGCGCAGCACCACTTCGTCCTCGGCCTCGGCAAACACCACCCGCTTGGGATTGAGCCGCGCCTTGGCATAGACGTGGGTAAGCACCGACGTGGTCGGGTTGAGCCGTGACTTGAGGCTGTGGCGATAGGCGTCGAAATCTTCGATCGGCTTTTGCGCGACGCCCGAATCCATCGCTCCTTTGGCGACTGCGGACGAAACCACCTCCATCAGCCGCGGATCGAACGGGGCGGGGATGATGTAATCGCGCCCGAACTGCATCGACAGCCCGCCATAGGCCGCGGCAACTTCTTCGGGCACCTGTTCGCGCGCCAGTCTGGCAATGGCCTGGGCGGCGGCGATCTTCATCTCGTCGTTGATCGCGGTCGCCCGCACATCGAGCGCACCGCGAAAGATGAACGGGAATCCCAGCACGTTGTTGACCTGGTTGGGATAGTCCGAGCGCCCGGTGGCGACGATACAATCGGGACGCGCCGCCTTGGCATCGGGCGGGGTGATTTCGGGATCGGGGTTGGCCATCGCGAAGATGATCGGCTGATCGGCCATCTTCATAATCATCTCGGGCTTGAGCGCACCCTTGGCCGAGAGCCCCAGGAAGATGTCGGCGCCCACGAGCGCTTCTTCCAACGTTCGCCGGTCGGTGTCGATCGCGTGAGCCGATTTGAACTGGTCGATCCCCTCGCGCCCGCGATAGATCACGCCCTTGCGATCACACATGATCACGTTTTCATGACGCACGCCCATCGCCTTGAGCAGCGCGGTGCAGGCGATCGCCGCCGCGCCCGCGCCGTTGACCACCACCTTGACTTCGTCGAATGTGCGCCCGGTCAGAAAGCAGGCGTTGAGCAGGCCGGCGGCCGAGATGATCGCGGTGCCGTGCTGGTCGTCGTGCATTACGGGGATCTTCATGCGCTCTTTGAGCGCTTGTTCGATCACGAAGCATTCGGGGGATTTGATGTCCTCGAGGTTGATCCCGCCGAAGCTCGGCTCCATCAGCGCCACCGCTTCGATGATCTTGTCGGCATCCTCGGTGTCGAGTTCGATGTCGATCGAATCGACGTCGGCGAAGCGCTTGAACAACACCGCCTTGCCTTCCATCACCGGCTTGGAGGCCAGCGCGCCCAGGTTGCCCAGCCCCAGGATCGCGGTGCCATTGGAAATCACCGCTACCAGGTTGCCCTTGGCGGTATAGTCATAGGCGGTGGCGGGATCCTTGGCGATCGCGAGCACCGGAACTGCCACGCCGGGCGAATAGGCCAGGCTGAGATCACGCTGGGTCGCCATCGGCTTCGACGCAATGATCTCGATCTTCCCCGGCCGTCCGGTCGAATGGAAGAACAGCGCCTCGCGCTCGGTGAACTTGACGTTGCTCTCGTCTGCCATCCCAAACCCCCTGTCGCCCGCGCGCCGGGCAAGGGTCTAGGACGGGACGCAGCGCGCGGCAACCGCCGTTGAGATTGGGTTTTGGAGCGCGACGCGCTTGAAAATCACTTCGGCTTGCGGAACCTAAGCGTGAACTGGTCGGTCTTGCCGCGGATGCTGGGGTCGAAGACGCTGACGGTGCGAGCATCGTCCGCACGGGCGTAGAGCTGACTCTCCGCTTCCAGCATGAACCCGGCCTTGGTCAAGGCGACGACCACCGCTGCCTTGTCGATCCGGTGGAGCGAATCGGCCATGGTGGTGCCGGTCCCCGGCTTGGCGCTGTGATCGACCACCACCAGTGTCCCGCCCGGTTTCAGCGCATCAAACAGCGCCGCACTTGCCTTGGCGCCGTTGTCAGCTGGAAACGGCTTGAGGTAGAGGTCATGGAAATTCTGCACGGTGATGATCGTGTCGAGCTTCACCGGATAGGCGGGCGCGGCAAACGGGCCGGCGACCGCATCGACGTTGGCATAGGCATCATCGACCGTTTTCTGATCGACCCCGTATTGCGCCTTGTAGCCGATAAACTCGGCCGGCTGGAAGGCATAGACCCGCCCCGTCGGCCCGACCGCGGCGGCCAGGATGCGGGTGAGGTAGCCCCCACCCATCACGTAATCGCCAACCTTCTCGCCCTTGTCGATCTGGGCGAATGACAGCAATTGGGCGGGCATACGCGCGGCATCGCGCTCACGGTCCGCAGCGGGTCGCGCCGGGTCGGCTAGCGCGGCTGCGTAGTGCGCGGCGGCTGAATGCCCGGCGGCGGCATGGGCTTTGTGGACGGGCTTGGCGATCAGCGTGCTGGCGCAGGTGGCGGTGAGCAGCGCGGCGCATACGGCAACGGTATGGGCAGGACGGACGATCATCTCAGGTTCTCCCTTTGGCAACCGCCGCTTTAGGCCTGCAACGCGCCGGGCGACATCTCAAATCGCGTATCGCGCGCCCAGTTCGATTTCCCGGTTGTGAGGGGATTTCGAAATAGTCGGTGGGATCGCGATCACTCGCGTGTTGGCTCAACCTTCGATCACCCGCGTCGCGGGATGGTGCCGATCGAGATGGCGCTTGATTATCCGCAGGTTCTTGCTGTTGGAACGGAACGCAAAATCGAACACGTCGCCGACCACCGGGACCGCGCCGATCGCGGTATCGAAGCCGACGTTGGCCGCCATCCGCCACAACTGCCACTTGGGCAGGCCCAGGTTTCTGGCTTCCCAGATCATCCATGCACCCATCGCCGCGGTAATCAGGTCACCCGCGACCGGGATCAACCCGGCCAGCGCGTCGAGCCCGATCGGAATTTTGGTGCCGGGAATGGTCAGGCTGCGTTCGAGCAGTTTTTCCATCGCCTCGACCCGTTGGCGCACCGCCGCGGGATCGTTGCCCAGCGAAGGCAGCTCGAAGCCCATGCGTTGTGGTCTTGCCCGCTCGGTTTCCATGATCGCGCCTTACATTGTCTGCCCACTTATCTGGGGGCGAGCGCCAGCGGCAACAAGGGATGCAGGCCCCACGGGTTAATCGCGAAGCCAGTGATGTCGCCGCGCACCAGCGACCAGCGCAGCGGGCGGGCGAAGGGAATGAAGCCGTTGGCGGCGGTTATCTTTGTCTCGGCCTGGGCAAGCAGCGTGGCGCGCGTTGCGGCATCGGGTGCGGTCAGAGCATTGGCGAGTGACGTATCGCCCTCGGGACTGCACACCGCACGACCCGCGGTGCAGCTCAACTGGTTGAGGAACCATGCCACCCGGCCATAGCGCGCAACCGCATCGAACAGGCGCAAGTCGGCGCCATCGGTTTCCTTGACCCGCACCGTCTTGAGACCGATCGCGGCGAGATCGATGCGAAGGCGATCGAAAATGATCGTCCCGCCAGGGGTGGCGGGCAGTGCGATCCGCACGGGGCGTGACGCACTGCCCGCTTGCGCGATGCGCTGCGATGCGATGCGCTGGCGGGCGGCGATGTCGAGCCCGGTCCAGCGCTCGCTCACCGCGCCTGATTTGCCCGCAGCGTCATCGGCGGCATCAGGCGAGACGATCCGGGTGGTCGTAGCCCAGCGCCCGACGTTGAATTCAGCCAAAAGCGCTTCGCGGTCGATCGCCATCGCGATCGCCTCACGGTTTTCGGGCGCCGCAAACAACCCGTTGCGGCTGACCACCGCCAGTCCGAACAGCCCGATTACCGGATCGAGCCGCAAGTTGCCGCGCGAGAGGCCGGCTGTCTTGACCAGCGGCAGGGTATCGACGGTTCCGCCCAGGACGATATCGGCATAGCCCTCGTCGAACCGCGCGACTGCAGCGGTGGCAGGTTCGGGGCGGACGCGCAACGGGCGGACCCGTTCGGTCCAGCCCTCCTCGGCCGGAAGCCCCAGCGACTCGGGCGGTATCGGCGCGAGTTCGGCGACGCCGCCTTTGCGGGTCAGCGTCATCGGCCCGGCACCCCGGTTCTTCCACGCCAGCCCCAGTTCGGGTTGGGCGAGCAGATCGAGCAAATCGGGCACAGGGGTCGACAGGCGGACCTCGACCACACGTCCGGCCATGGCGCGAATCTCGCTGACCGCTGCGAGGTCGCGCGCTAGCGGCGTGCCGCGCAGCCCTGTGGTGGTCCGGCGCAGCGCGGTGGCGGCGCTCTCGCCGGTGATCGCGCTACCATCCGGCCATTGGCCGTTGCGCAGGCGGAAGATATAGCTCTGTCCGTCTTCGGTTACGATCCAACGGTCGGCCAGCGCGGGAACCACCCGGCCTTCGGCATCGAAGCCGACCAGCCCCTCGGTAGTGGCGGCGCGCAACAGCTGCGCGGCAGCGGTGAGGCGAACCCCGCGCATCTGCACGAACGCGTCCTTGCCACCTATCACCGAGACATTGACGGGGCCGTCATCACGGCGGCCGCAGCCGCTCGCCAACAGCGCGATCAGGCAGAAAAAGACATGCAGACGCCGCATCGG
>JANMQW010000257.1:0-1579 GCA_031370725.1 Novosphingobium sp. | reverse complement strand
GCGGTTGCCGCCACCGGGGCCGCGATTACCGCCGCGCCCGCCACCGGGTCCGCGACTTTCGCGCGCCGGAGCAGCCGCCGGACCAGCATCAACTGCCGGGCCCGCATCGCTTGCAACGGCGGTTTCGGGTGTGGTGTTTTCGTCAGCCATCATCAGAACTCCAGCCCGCCTTCGCGCGCGGCATCGGCCAGCGCCTTGACGCGGCCATGGAACAGGAAACCGCCGCGATCGAACACGACAGTGGTCACCCCGGCCTTGGTCGCGATATCGGCCAGCGCCTTGCCAACTTCGGCAGCTGCGGCGACGTTGGCGCCAGACTTGCCTGCCCCCGCTTTGCCCACGGTCGATGCCGCAGCCACGGTGTGGCCCTTGGCGTCATCGATGATCTGGGCATAGATGTGGCGGCCCGAACGGTGGACGGACAGCCGCGGACGGCCTCCGGCGCGCGCCTTGAGCGTGGTGCGGACCCGCCGCCGGCGGCGATCGAATACGGTGAGCTTGCCCATTACTTCTTCTTCCCTTCCTTGCGGAAGATGTATTCGCCACGATAGCGGATACCCTTGCCCTTGTAGGGTTCGGGCTTGCGCCAGCGGCGGATTTCGGCGGCGACCTGGCCGACCTTCTGCTTGTCGATTCCGCTGATCTCGACCGTGGTGTTATCCGGGGTCTTGATCTCGATGCCTTCGGGCACGGCGTAGTTCACGTCATGGCTGTAGCCGAGCTGAAGCCGCAGGTTCTTGCCCTGCGACTGCGCGCGATAACCGACGCCAGTGATGTCGAGCGTCTTGGTGAAGCCGTTCGTCACCCCTTCGATCAGGTTGGATACCAGCGTGCGCTGCATCCCCCAAAAGGCGCGGGCGGTCCTGCCATCGTTGGCGGGCTTGACCGAGATCTGCCCGTCCTCGACCGCATAGGCGATCTCGTCGCGCATGCCGAGCGTCAGCGTACCCTTGGGGCCCTTGACCGACAGCATCTTGCCTTCAATCGCGGCAGATACCCCGCTGGGGATCGCCACCGGACGTTTGCCAATGCGGCTCATCAGAACACCTCCGCGAGCACTTCGCCGCCGACGTTCTGGGCGCGCGCTTCGGCATCCGAAAGCACGCCGCGCGGCGTCGAGACGATGGTGATGCCCAAACCGTTGCGGATCACGGGAAGCTCTTTGCTCCCCGAATAAACGCGGCGGCCGGGCTTGGAGACGCGCGCCACGTGCTTGATCGCAGGCTCGCCCTCGAAATACTTTAGCTCGATGCGCAGCGCCGGGTGGGTTCCGCTAGCGTCTTCGCTGAAGCCACGGATATAGCCTTCGCGCTGAAGCACTTCGAGCACATGCGCGCGCAACTTGGAGGCTGGCGAGAGGACGCTGTCCTTCTTCGCCCGCTGGCCGTTGCGGATGCGGGTGAGCATATCACCCAGGGGATCGGTCAATGCCATTATCTGATCCTCACCAGCTCGACTTGGTCAGACCGGGGATCATGCCCTTGTTGCCAAGGTTCCTGATCTCGATCCGGTTGAGGCCGAACTTGCGGTAAACGCCGCGGGGGCGGCCGGTGGTTGCACAGCGGTTGCGCACGCGGGT
>JANMQW010000232.1:0-6851 GCA_031370725.1 Novosphingobium sp. | reverse complement strand
ACCACGCCGCCGGTGATGAAGATATACCGCGCCATGGGAATTGGGCCTTAAACGCCAGATGGCGCGCGGGGAAGGGCTCCGCAGCGCAAGTCCACAGAGATGAAACCCCAGCGACGCTTTCGCGCAGCGTGCCGCCTATTGAGCAGCGCCCTTGAGCGGATCGTTGGCGGGGGTCGCGGTGGCGTCGGGTGCAGGCGTCACGAGCGCCGGAGCAGGAGCGCCGACCCCGGCGAGCGGATCGCTGTTTAGCGGTGCCGCAGGAGCACCTGCAGGGGCACCGACCGGCGCGCCGCGCTTGAGAGAGGTATCGACCTTGGTCCCCGAAGCTGCGCCCACCGCAACCGCGGCGAGCGCGATACTGAGAATCACGAACATCGTCGCCAGGACTGTCGTCATGCGGGTCAGGAAGTTGGCCGCGCCGCGCGCCGACATCAGCCCGCCGGGGCTGCCGCCAACCCCCAGTCCGCCACCCTCTGACCGCTGGATCAGGATCACCAGTACCAGCGCGGCAGCAACCAGCGTCTGGACTACGGTCAGGAAAATGAACAGCGACATGGTGTAGGGCGGCCCCGGAAATTGTGTGGTTTCGACGCGCATCTAGGCGCGCACCCACTCGCACGCAAGGTTGCAGGTCTAATCGACCGGCTCGCCCCCGGCCGCGGCGACGATCGGGAGAAACGCCTCGGCGGTCAGGCTTGCCCCGCCGACCAGCGCCCCGCCGACCCCTTCGGCGCCCAGCAGAGCGGCGGCGTTGCTGGCGTTAACCGAGCCGCCATAAAGGATCCGCACTTCGGTGCCGGCATCGCCATAGGCCGCGACCAACCGTTCGCGCAGCGCGGCATGCATCGCGACCACATCTTCGACCGCCGCGACCCGGCCCGTGCCGATCGCCCAGACCGGCTCATAGGCCACCGCAAACCGTTCGGGCACACCTGCCGCAGCGGAATCACCCTGTGGCAGCGAACCATCGATCTGGCGCGCGACGATCGTTTCGGCGTGGCCCCCGTCGCGCTCGACCAGCGTTTCGCCAACGCACAGGATCACTCCCAGCCCGCATTCGAGCGCAGCCTCGGCCTTGGCCTTGACCAAGGCATCGCTTTCGCCGTGGCCAGCGCGGCGTTCGGAATGGCCGACGATCACGAAATCGGCGCCGACATCCTTGAGCTGGGCCGCAGCGATGTCGCCGGTGAACGCACCCTTGGCCTCGGCGTGGCAATCCTGACCGCCCACCCCGATCACGCTCACCGCCTCGCGCAGCGCGGCGATCAGCGTGGCGGGCGGGGCCAGTGCAACGGCAACCCCGGGATAGCGCGCGGCGGAGCGGTCGATCGCCCGCGCCTCGGACAGCAGCGCGCGCGCGCCGTTCATCTTCCAGTTGCCGACGATGTACGGACGCATGCTCATGTGACGGCAGACCAGTGCTGGACAGGAAAGGGATGGCGGGCCGCTAACAAACGGGGGCGCGCTTGCAAAGAAGCAAATCCGAGCCATCCCCCGCGCCGCCCCACCCCGCCCGCCGCTCGGCGCTTGAAGCCGCGCGGATTGCGCCTTAGAGCCAGCCCGCCTTGTCGCCTCGCGCCTCTGCCTCGCTCATGCGGGGTTCTTACCCGGAGATTTCCTTGCTCACCTTCTTCCGCTCGATGTTCCAGTCGAAAGTCGGGATCGCCATCACGCTGGCGTTCGTAGCGCTGATAGCGATCGCGTTCGCCGCATCCGACATCACCGGATCGAACTTCTCGGGTGTCGCGGGGGGCGATCGCGCGGCCAAAGTCGGCGACCAGACAATCGGCACGGGCGCGCTGAGCCAGGCGGTCAGCAATGCGTTCGACGGCGATCGCAAGCAGAACCCCACGCTTACCATGCAGAACTACGTCGCTTCGGGCGCGATCACCCAGGTGCTCGATTCGATGATCGACCGCAACGCGATCTACGATTTCGGGCGCAAAGTGGGGATCGTCGCGAGCGATGCGCTGGTCGGCAGCGAACTGACGAAGATCCCCGCCTTCCTCGGACCCGATGGCAATTTCAACGACAAGCAATACCGCGGCGTGCTCTCGCAGCAGCGGCTGACCGACGCCCAGGTGCGCGAAGACCTCGCCCTAGGGTTGGTCGCCAAGCAAGTGCTGGTGCCGGTTGCGTTCGGCGCCACCACCCCCGCGTCGCTGGCCCAGCGCTATGGCGAACTGACGCTCGAAAAGCGCCACGGTACGATCGCCTTCATTCCATCCGAGGCGTTCGCGCCCAAGGTTGCGCCATCCGATGCCGTGCTCGCGCGATACTTCAAGACACACACTGGCAGCTACATCGTGCCCGAGCGGCGCAGCATCCGCTATGCTGTGTTCGCCGACGACGCGATCAAGAGCGCGCGCGCGCCGACCGATGCCGAAATTCTAAACGCCTACAACGCCAACAAGGCGGCCTATGCCGCGTCCGAAACGCGCACCCTGACACAGGTGATCGTCCCTACCGAAGCCGCAGCCAAGGCGCTGGCGGCCGAAGTTTCAGGCGGCGCCAAGCTTGATGTTGCGGCGCGTGCCAAGGGCTTGCTTCCCAGCCAGGCCGCGGTCACTCGCGAGCAAATGACCGCACAGGCTTCGGCGGCGGTGGCGCAGGCGGTTTTCGCGACGCCCAAGGGGGCGCTTGCGGTTCCGGCCAAGAGCGGGCTTGGCTGGCATGTGGTCAAAGTCGACGCAGTCACCGAAAAGGGCGCGCGTTCGCTTGCGCAGGTGCGCGGCGAACTGGCCGAGCAAATCTCGGTCAAGCTCAAGCGCGACGCGCTGAGTGACTTTACCGCGCGGATCGAGGAGGAGCTCGACCAGGGCGGCACCATCGGCGACGTCGCCAAAGAACTTGCCGTGACCCCGCTCGTCACCGCCCCGCTGACCGCGGACGGCAAAGTATTCGGCAAGCCGGGCGAGGCCGTTCCCACCGACTTGGTCCGCGTGCTCCAGACGGTGTTCCTGATGGATGGCGAAGGCAAGCCGCAGCTCGCCGAGATCGTCCCTGGCAAACGCTTCGTGGTGTTCGAGGCGGCGGATATTTCCCCCGCCGCGCCGCCGCCGCTGGCCGCGATCCGACCCGTCATCGCCGCCGACTGGGCACGTGAGCAAGGCGCGATTGCCGCGCGTGGCGCCGCGGACAAGACGCTCGCCGCGATTGCCAGGGGCGTGCCGCTGGGCGAGGCCCTGCGCGTCGCGGGTGCGGGCGCCGCGCGCACCGAGGTAATCGACGCCACGCGCAAGGAAGTCGCCGCATCGGGCAAGGTGATCCCCCCGGTGGCGCTGCTGTTCAGCATGGCGCAGAAAACCACCAAGCGCCTCGAAGCCCCGCGCAACGGCGGGTGGTTCGTGGTTCGGCTCGACGAGATCGTGCCCGGCAAGCTCGCCGCGGGCGATCCGCTGGTCGGGCAGCTGGCGAGCCAGCTCGGCCAGCTGACCGGTCGCGAATACGCCGAGCAGTTCCGCAAGGCACTGCGCAAGGAAGTGGGGGTCGAACGCAACCCGGCGGCGTTGCGCGCGGTGCGCGAGCGACTGGTCGGCGGCGGCAACAACTGATCCAACCTTGACCGCCGCGCTTGAATATCACGCCGCGGCGCGGGCTGCGCTGGAGGCAGGACTGCCCGCGCTGGTGTGGCGCAAGCTGATCGCCGATACCGAAACCCCAGTCGGTGCCGCGCTCAAGTTGATCGAACCCGAACGCGGTGATTTCCTGCTCGAATCGGTCGAAGGCGGCGAGGTCCGCGGACGCTACAGCCTGCTCGGCATCGACCCCGATCTGGTCTTCCGCGCGACCGGCGCGGCTTGTGAAATCAACCGCGCGTGGCGCCATGATCGCGATGCCTTCGCCCCGCTGCCCGGGAACAGCCTAGCCGAATTGCGCGCACTGATCGGCGCCTGCCGGATCGACGTACCCCCCGGCCTGCCGCCTGCGCTCGCGTGCCTGGTCGGCTATTTCGGCTACGAGACGATCGGCCTGGTCGAAGACCTCCCACGCGCCCCGCAAAGCGCACTGACACTGCCCGACATGCTGTTCGTCCGCCCCGGGCTGATCCTGGTGTTCGATCGCCTGACCGACGAACTGTTCGCGGTCGCCCCAGTGTGGCCCGAAGGCTTTACCGACCACGCGCTGACCGCAGCGGGCGAGCGGATCGACGGGGCGCTGCGGCGGTTGGCGCAGACGGCATTGCCCGAACAAACCGGCCAGCCGCTTGCTGCCGAACCCACCCTCACCCCGACGCTGACTTCAGCCGAATACGAAGCGATGGTCCTCAAGGCCAAGGACTACATCTTCGCGGGCGACATCTTCCAGGTCGTGCTGGCACAACGCTTCACCTGTCCATTCCCGCTGCCCCCGCTGGCGCTGTACCGCGCACTGCGCCGGGTGAACCCCTCGCCGTTCCTGTACCTGCTCGACCTGCCCGGCTTCGGCGTTGTCGGCTCAAGCCCCGAGATTCTCGTCCGGGTGCGCGACGGACAGGTGACGATCCGCCCGATTGCCGGAACCCGCCCTCGCGGCAAAACGCCAGAGGAAGACCGCGCCGCCCACGCCAGCCTGCTCGCCGATCCCAAGGAACGCGCCGAGCACCTGATGCTGCTCGATCTGGGCCGCAACGACGTCGGCCGCGTCGCGGCGGCGGGGACGGTCGAAGTCACCGACAGCTACACCGTCGAACGCTACAGCCACGTGATGCACATCGTCTCGAACGTGGTGGGGCGGCTGGACACGGCCCGAGCGGATGCGCTGGACGCCCTGTTCGCCGGCTTCCCCGCCGGGACCGTCAGCGGTGCACCCAAAATCCGCGCCTGCCAGATCATCGCCGAACTGGAGCCCGAAACGCGCGGGGCGTATGCAGGCGGCGTCGGCTACTTCGCGCCTGACGGAAGCATCGACAGCTGCATCGTTTTGCGGACGGGCATCATCAAGGACGGGGTGCTGCACGTCCAGGCGGGCGCAGGGATCGTGGCCGACAGCGACCCGGCGTATGAAATGCGCGAGTGCGAGGCTAAGGCGGGGGCGCTGATAGCGGCCGCTAGGGAGGCAGTCAGGGTGGCGGGTGAAGCGGGGTTCGGGCAGTGAAGCAGCTTCAACCTATCACACTGATATTGCTCGCAGGCTGCAGCCAGCCTGCGCCCGAAGCAACCGGCCCGGTGACGCGGATCGAGATCGGCAAGGAAGCTGTCGCAGTCGCGGCGTCCCCGGACGCCAGCGGCCCTGCCACGGCCTCACCCTGCGAACAGGTGACGTTCGAGGAAGTCGCCCTGTCGCACTGCATCGCCGATCCGGCGAAGCATCGCGTCAAAACAGCGCTCGGACCCAAGGGCGGTCCGCCATATCGCGGCTTCGCTGCGCTTGCCGCCGGGTTGGGTAAGCAGGCGCAATCGGTTGCCTTTGCTACCAACGGCGGGATGTTTGGCGAAGATGGCAAGCCGATCGGCTATTATGTCGAGGAGTCTATCCGGCTGAAAACGCTCAACCGCGCCGATGGCGGGGGCAACTTTCATCTCAAGCCCAACGGGGTGTTTTTCGGCACCGGCGCCAAGTGGCAGGTGATGGACAGTGAGGCGTTCTTCAAAAACGTCGGCGACCGGCCCAGCTTTGGCACCCAATCGGGGCCGATGCTGGTGATCGCAGGCAAGCTTCATCCGCAATTTGCGACCGAAGGCCCGTCCAAGTTGACCCGCAACGGGGTGGGGGTCGATGCGGCTGGGCGCGCGCATTTCGTTATCTCGCAAGGCCCGATCAGCTTCGGCAAGTTCGCGCGCTATTTCCGCGACACGCTCAAGACCCCTAACGCGCTGTACCTGGATGGGTCGGTCTCGGCGTTGTGGGATCCTGCCGCGAGTCGCCAGGACGCAACCGTGCCACTTGGTCCGCTGCTGGTGGTCGAAAATGTCGTCGCAAATGGGGAACCGCCGCATGGCTGAACGTCGCACACTCTACCCGCCGATCGAGCCATACGAAACCGGCATGCTCGAGGTCGGCGACGGCCACTCGCTGTATTGGGAGCGCTGCGGGACGCGCGGGGCCAAGCCGGTGGTGTTCCTCCATGGCGGCCCCGGCGGCGGCTGCGGCGAGGGTCAGCGCCGCCAGTTCGACCCGGCGCTTTACGATATCCTGCTGTTCGACCAGCGCGGCTGCGGACGCTCGCTGCCGTTCGCCAGTCTGGAGGCCAACACCACCTGGCACCTTGTCGCCGATATCGAGCGCTTGCGCGAGCTGTGCGGGCACGAAAAGTGGATGGTGTTCGGCGGCAGCTGGGGTTCGACGCTGTCGCTCGCCTATGCCGAAACGCACCCCAATCGCGTCACCGAGCTGGTCCTGCGCGGGGTGTTCCTCGCCAGCCAGCGCGAGTGCGACTGGCTCTATGCCTATGGCGCCAACGAGCTTTACCCCGAAGCCTGGGACGAATTTTCCGGCCACATTCCCGAGGCCGAGCGCGGCGATCTGGTGGAAGCCTATTTCCACCGCCTGACCAGCGCCGACCGCGCGGTGCGGTTGGCTGCGGCCAAGGCGTGGAGCGGGTGGGAAGCAGTCACGATTACCCTGCTCCCCGATCCAGAAATCCTCGCCGAGTTCACCGGCGACGACAAGGCGGTCGCGGTGGCGCGGATCGAGAACCACTATTTCCGCAACAAATGCTGGCTGGAAGACGGCCAGCTGCTGCGCGACGCTCACAAGCTGCGCGGCATCCCCGGGGTGATTGTTCAGGGCCGTCACGATTGCTGCACGCCGCCCGCGGCCGCCTGGGCGCTCAAGCAGGCGTGGCCCGAGGTCGAGCTGGAGATCGTTGCCGACGGCGGGCACCTCTACACCGAGCCCGGGATCACCGACGGCTTGATCCGCGCCAGCGA
>JANMQW010000329.1:0-6306 GCA_031370725.1 Novosphingobium sp. | reverse complement strand
GTGCGCACCCAGCGTATGCATGGTCTCGCCGAACGCGCCCAGGCGTTCGCCGATCAGCGCGGCATGTTCGGCGATGGCCGAGGATTGCTCCAGATGCCGCTCGCGCTGGGAGCGGATCGCGGTGTCGATTTCAGCGAAGCGGCTGCGCAAGCTTTCGACCGCGCTGCGCCCGGCGATCTCCAGTTCGGCACGGCGCGAGAGAATTTCGCTACCCAGTTCTTCCGAGCGTGCGGCCAGCGAGCCGTGCAGGTCGGTGATCGCGACGCCCAATTCGGCGCGGCGCACTTCGGCGGCGGAGAGCGCTTCGCCATCGATCCGCGCGATTTCATCCCAAGCGCCTTGCGCCTGTCCCGATAGCGCCGAAACGTGACCGCGCCAGGTCTCGACCGCGGACTGCTCGCTGTCGCGCAAGGCTGCGGCAAGCGTGCCGCCTTCTTCGCGCAGCGCTGCAATCCGATTGCGCAGCGCGTCGGTCGCCTCTGCCTCGTGTCGGGCAGTCGCCAAACGCGCGATCTCGAGTTCTTCACCGAGGGCGCCGGCACGTCCGCGCAAGGCGGACAGCGCCGCCGTCTCGTCGGCATCGAGCCGCTGGCGGAATTCATCGCCGCTCACAGCAATCGCCGCGAAGCGCTGTTCGGCAACAGTCGCGAGATGCTCGGCGTGACGGGTGAAGTCTTCGACCGCAGTGCTGACCTGGTCGCGCACGGCGGCGGCCTGGCGCTCGCTCGCCTGGCCGAATTCGTTGAGGCGGTGGAAACCGTTGGCGAGGTCCTGCAACTGCAGATGCGCGGTGCGCCCGGCGTTGCCGATGTTGTTGGTCACGTCCTTGGCGGCGTTGGCGATCACCGGCAGCTGGCCGCGCAGCTTGTCCATGTTTTCAACCGCATTGGCCGAAACCCCACCGATCGCATCGATCTGTGCGCCGTTTGACTGGATCAGCCCGGCCAGCCGATCGGCGTTCTGGCTCAGTCGCTCGACCGCGATCCGCCCCAGCGCCTCAAGATCGCGGCTTTGCGCGGCGACGAAATCGCGCGCCAGCGAAAGCTCGCCGTTGACCGCCACCAGGCGGGTTTCGAGCGCCGCAGATTCTTCGCGCAGCGCCCGCGCGACATCGGTGAACCGCACCGCTTCACGCCGGTTCGAGCGGACGAACAGAGTCAGCGCAGACAGAATCAGGATCACCGGCAGCGACCACGTCGCCAGCCACTGCGACCATTGCGCCAGCGGCGCCCCGGCAAGTATCGCCGGCAAGTTGGCAAAGGCGAAGAAACCGGTCCAGCCCAGCGCCAGCACGGCCGCAAAAGTGGGCACGGCCCAGTTGTCTCGCGCCAACGGCTCAGGCTCGTCCCACTGCACCGGATCGGGGATCGCCTCCCACTCGGCTTCCTCTTCGACCGCCTGGTCGAGTACCAAAACGTCGTTCGGTTCCGGTGCGCCGGGCTCGAGCGATACGATGCGTGGGTTCCCCGTCATGGGGGGAAGATATCATAAACCCCTGGATTATAAACCCCGCCTTAACCGTAGCGCCGCTAGGGCTTGGCGATGGCTTATGAAGGCGGGGCACTCGACGCGACCATCGCTGCCGCCGCGGGCGGCGACGAGGCGCTTTATCGCGAATTGCGCGGCGCGTTTCTCGACAGTTCCGAACGCCAGCTCGATCTGCTGCGCCGGGCCCGCTGCGATGGCAACTGGCGGATCGCGGCGTTGCGTCTCAAGGGCCTCGCATCGAGTTTTCACGACGAAAGCCTGCTCGCGCTGGCCGACGAAGCATCCGATACTGCGCCCGGCGAGCCAACCGTCTTGCGCCGCATCGACGCGCATCTGAAGATCCTTGCGCTGACGCTCTAACCCAAGCGCCGTGCGGTGTAGTGCGCGCCCGGCTGGCCTAGTCCGGGCAATGCCGCTAGAGCGCCCTTGGGATAAGAACGGGAGCATGCGGGTGCGGGTCGCCTTGCTGTCAACGCTGGAACCGAGCTCTGACGACGCGAGCACCCCGCGTGGGCTGCTGCGGCTGGGCGGGCGCAGCATCGTCCATCACCAGCTCACCACCGCACTCGCGCTGGGCTGCGATCGGGTGATCTGCCTCGCTGACGGCCTGCCCGGCGAAGTAATTGCGCTCCAGCACGCCGCCGAACGCGCTGGAGCGAGCTTTCAGGTCACTGGTGACGGCCGTGCGGTTGCCCAACTAGTCAAACCCGACGACGAGTTGCTGGTCTTTTCGGACGGTCTTGTCACCGCGCCCGAGGCGGTAAGTACTCTGCTTGGCGGACGCAGCGGGTTGGTCGTCCAGCCGGTCGAGAGCGGGCTAGCTGCGGGGTATGAGCGGATCGATCTCAACCATGCCGGCGGCGGAGTGATGCGCTTGTCCGGGCGGCTGGCCGCTGGGCTTGCCGACCTGCCCGGCGAATGGAACCCGGTCTCGGCGCTGCTGCGGATTGCGGTCCAGTCGTCGCAGCGACAGGTGGTGCTGCCGCAGGCGCTGATCGATAATGGACGCTGGGCGCTGGTCCGCAGCGATGGCGAAGCGCACCGGCTCGAACCCCACTGGTTGCGGCAGCACACCGCGAAACGCGATGGCAACGGGCCCGGGCGCTGGCTTGCCGCGCGGTTGGTCGAGCGACTCGGACCGGCGCTGCTCCACGCCGGGACGAGGCCGCATATCGTCGCGCTGGGCGCGGCCGCGCTCGCGCTGCTGGCGTTGGGCAGCGCCTGGTTCGGGGCCAATGCCGCAGCTTTTGCCGGGCTCGGGATCGCCTGGCTGGTGCGGCGAAGCGCGGCGATTCTGGCGCGGGTCCATGGCGAGAAATCTTTGGGAGCCTTTCGTTGGCTCGATTCCGAGATGGGGTTCGGCCTACTGCTCGACTTGGGTTTCGGGGCGGTGGCGGCTTGGCGCCTTGCCGCGACGCATCCGGTTGCGAACGCGTATGTCGTGGGCGGATTCGTTGCGCTGGTCCTGCTTGGGCTGCTGCGGCTTCTGCCGCCGCTGTTTGCGGGAGCGAAGTGGTCCGGATGGCTTGAAGACCGGCTGGTGCTCGCAATGGTACTGGCCGTGGCCAGCCTGACCTCGGTGTTCGGGCTGGCCCTAATGGGCGCCAGTCTTGCGTTGCTTGCCTTTGGCCTGATCGCGGCGCACGAGGCGCGCAATGCGCAAGTCGAACCCACAACCGAGGGCGAAAGTGCGGCCGAGCAGCTAACACGCTCTTAACCCTGAACCGTTAGGGCCTGATCGCATGAATAATCCCGCGTTATCGTTGCCCGAAGGCCCCAACGACACATGGGGCGTGGAAAGCCTTTTCGGCGAGGAATTGGCCGCGGCCGATCTGGCCCAGGCTAATGTCGGTCCGATCCTGCGCCACTTGCTCGGCAACGAAGACCACGCGCTGTTCAGTGACCGGATCGTCGCGCAAGTCCGCGCCCAGATCGAAGACCTTGCCCACCAGCTGGCGCTTTCGCTGGAGCAGGCGATGGGGCACAAGGATGCGCGCAAGCAGGCGGACGAAACCGCGCCACAACTCGCCGCTGCGCTCATCGCCAGCCCGCCGATGCTCGCCCATGCCCACGCCCTTGCGCTCGAGGCCCAGTTGGCCGAGCGGCTGGGGGCGCGGCTGTCGCTCGATGCGGTACTTTCGCCGCTGCTTCAGGCGCTGATCGCCTCGGCCGATCCCAACACCGCGGCGACCGCGATGGCGCTGCTCGCTGCGCAAGCCCGATTCGTCCAGGCGCAGCGCCGTGGCGAGTTGCCGCTGGCCGAACTGCCGGGCGATCTGCTCCACGCCGCGCTGCTGACCCTGCGCGAACACGGCGCGGGCGACGATCCAGCCCGCGAGCGCATCGCTGCAGTGCTGGAAGCCGCGATCCGCAGTAATTTCGACGAAGCCGTCAACCGCCTTGGCCTACTCCACCGTCTCATCGCCGGAATGGGTGGCGGGGCGATCGCCGCGCTCGATGTCGGTCATGCCGGAGTCGCGCTATTCGTCACCGCACTAGGGCTCGGCGCGGGGCTCGATCGCGACGCCGCGATGTTGGCTACCTCCGAAGCACAATTGCCGCGCCTGGCGCTGGCGTTGCTGGCGAGTGGCGCCAAGCCCGCTGCGGTCGAGCAGCAGTTTTTCGCGTTGCACCCCGAAGTCACCCTGCCCGAGGGCTTCGAGACCCTGAGCGCCGACCGCGCCGCAGCCTTGCTCGCCGGTTCGGGCGGGTACGCAGGCAACTGAGGCCATGGCGCCCGGCGCCGTAATCGTTGCGCGCGGGCGCTGCGAGGGCAGCGATGTGCTCGCGGTGGCCGACGAAGCGCTGGCCGCGCTCCAGCGTGCCTGCGGCGGCGCGGTCCCCGGCCAGCTGGCAATCCCGGCACTGCTCGAACTGACCCGCAAAGCGTGGCATTACCGGATGAAGCTGGCGCGGGTGTTCCAAGCACAGGACGGCGAGAACGCGGTCAGCGCGTGGGTTGAAATCACCCCCGACGACGATGGCCTCGCGCTCGCGCTTAGCAATTGGCGGGTGACCCCGCTGACCCCCACGATCACCGCCGAATTTGCTGCGAGCGACGCAGATGAGGGCGCGATGCTGGCGCAAGTCGCCGAATTCCACGCCCGGCTTGATGCGCGCCAGGCGGTGCTGGCGGCCGGACGCTCGAGTACGTTGCTAGAACCGCTGGCCGTCGCGATGCGCGACGGGTTCGGGCACCCATGGACAGATTTCGTCACGCTGCCTGGGATCAGTCACCGCCAGCCGATGCATTGGCGCCTGATCGACGGGGTCGAAGTGACCGTCGAAGGGCTTTCTGCGCGGTGGCAGGCGCGGCTTGTGCCGGTGCCAGGCGATGGCGCTGCGGGCGGGTTCGACCTTTATCTCGTCCCCGTGGCGATCGACACGGTGCCTCTTGGCGACGCCGATGGGAGCCTTGGGGCAGCGGTGCCCGAGGGGCTAGACGGCGTGCTCGGCCGCGATCTTGCCCCGGCGCTGCGCCAGCCGATCAACCGGATCATCGCCAACGCCGAAACGATCCGCACCCGCATGGCGGGGCCGCTGGCCGACGAATACGCCGACTATGCCGCCGACATTGCCGAAGCTGCGCGCCATCTGCTCGGGCTCGTCGAGGATCTGGCCGATCTCGATGCGATCGAAGCGCCCGGCTTCGCGCCGATTGCCGATGCCATCGACGTGGCCGATGCCGCGCGCCGCGCTGCGGGCATCCTGGGGGTGCGTGCAAGCGAACGGGGCATCGCGGTCGAAGTGCCGGGTGAGGGCGAGACTATGCCAGTCGTGGGCGAATGGCGCCGAGTGCTGCAGGTGCTGCTCAATTTGCTGGGCAATGCTCTGCGTTATGCCCCCGAAGGATCGACGGTGCGGGTGACCGTGGCCACGCATGGCAATCGTGCTGCGGTGACGGTGGCCGACGAGGGAGCCGGACTTTCCCCGCAACAGCAGGCCAAAGTGTTCGACAAATTCGAACGCCTGGGGCGCAGCGGCGATGGCGGCAGCGGGCTCGGCCTCTATATCTCGCGCCGCCTGGCGCGTGCGATGGGCGGCGACCTGACGGTCGATGGCGCGCCCGGCGAAGGTGCGCGGTTCACACTGGAATTGCCGGGGGGCTGATCAAGCCCGCCGACGCGCCCACCAGATCAACACGCCGCCGACCGCAGCGGTGATCAGCCCGTAAAGGATCCACTGGTCCTGCGCGAGCATGAAGCTTTCGGCTGGCCACATGATTATCCCGGCGCCCTGGAGCGCCCAGAACAAGCCGCTGAAAACCAGCAGGCCGCCGAGAATCTGAAGGACAAGTTTCATGGCGCGTTCACCGTTTGTCGATTGCGACATAGTCGCGTTGGATGGGGCCAGTGTAGAGCTGGCGTGGACGGCCGATCTTCTGGCCGGGGTCGGAAATCATCTCGTTCCACTGCGCGACCCAGCCGACGGTGCGCGCCAGCGCGAACAGCGCGGTAAACATCGTCGTCGGGAAGCCGATCGCCGATAGAATTACACCCGAATAGAAATCGACGTTGGGGAACAGCTTCTTCTCGATGAAATAGGGATCGTTGAGCGCCATTTCCTCAAGCTGGATCGCCACCTCGAACACCGGGTTGGTGACCTTGAGCGATTCGAACACCTCACGCACGGTCTGCTGCATCACCGTCGCGCGCGGATCGTAGTTCTTATACACGCGGTGGCCAAAGCCCATCAGCCGGAACGGATCGTTCTTGTCCTTGGCCCGCGCAATGTAATGCGGGATCTTGTCGGGCGTGCCGATCTCCTGGAGCATGTTGAGCGCGGCCTCGTTGGCCCCGCCGTGCGCCGGACCCCACA
>JANMQW010000229.1:0-5907 GCA_031370725.1 Novosphingobium sp. | reverse complement strand
CCTCGCCGAGGGCACACTGGGTTCGCAGAGCGTCGCCGATCAAATGGAGCGCGAGGGCCACTTCGACAGCGACCTGGGCAAGAACGCGCGCATCGCGTTCTATGCCAAGGGCCGCGTCCTGGGCAGCGTGCTGCTGACCGTGGCCTATGACAGCGCCAAGGACCGCGCCGACCAGCGCCTGCTCGGCACGCTCGATCCTTCAGCCTATTACACCGTGTTCGCCGACGGTTCTGACCGCCGGTTCGACGCGGCATCGCGCAACAAATTGTACGTCCGCATCGAAGCGCGCGCGTTTTATGCGCTTTACGGCGATTTCGACACCGGATTCGATCAGACCCAGCTCGCCCGCTACCAGCGCACCGTCACGGGCGTGAAGGCCGAGGGCGAGCGCGGAGGGGTCCACGCCGCGGCGTTTGTCGCCAAAGTTGCCTCGCGCCACCGCCGCGACGAAATCCAGGGCAGCGGCCTGTCGGGTCCCTATCGCCTGTCGAGCCGCGCGATCATCGCCAACAGCGAAGTCGTCTCGATCGAACGCCGCGATCGCTTCCGTTCGGAGCTGATGATCGATCAGCGCTCGCTGACGCGGTTCATCGATTACGATATCGACCTGCTTTCGGGCACGATCCGCTTCAGCGAACCAGTGCTCAGCCGCGATGCCGACCTCAACCCGCAGATCATCGTGATCGATTACGAGATCGATGAACTGACTGGCGGCAAGACCAACGCCGGTCTGCGCGCCGACTTCACCGCGCCCGGCGGCGCGGTGCGGATCGGGGCGACCGCGATCACGGATCAAGGCGACGGCCCGCGAACCGATCTGGTCGCGGCGGACGTTAAAGCGCGCATCGGTACCACCACCGAGGTGCGCGCCGAAATTGCCGCCAGCCGAACTGCGGGATCGACTTCGACCGCATGGCTGGTCGAGGCTGAGCACCATGATGGCACAGTCGACGTGCTCGCCTACGCCCGCTCGCTCGACGCCGACTTCGGCTTGGGCCAACAGAACGGTGCGGAGCGCGGGCGCCGAAAGGCCGGGGTCGATGCCCGGGTCAACCTGACCCAGGACATGTCGGTTACCGGCAGCGTCTGGTACGATGACAGCCTGTCAGACAGCTCGCACCGGGAGGCGGTGAAACTGCGCGCCGATTACCGCCGCGACCGCACCGACGTGCATCTGGGCGTCACCCATTTCAGCGATCGCCTGGCCGATGGCGACCACGCCGCTTCGACCGTGCTCGAGGCCGGTGGCACCCAGCGCCTGCTCGACAACAAGCTCGAACTCGATGCCACCACCTCGATCGCGCTGGGCAACACCGGTTCGATCGACCTGCCCACCCGCCACCGTATCGGCGCACGCTACAAGGTGCTGCGCGACGTCAAGCTGATCGGCAGTTACGAAATCGCCGAGGGCGACGCGATCGATGCGCGCACCGCGCGGGTCGGTCTGGAGATCGCCCCATGGGACGGCGCGCGGTTCGTTTCAACTATGGGCCAGCAATCCATCTCCGAGCAGGGCAAGCGAAGTTTTGCCGCGTTCGGACTGGCGCAATCGCTGCCGATCACCTCGCAATTGACGGTCGATGCCTCGCTCGACGGCAATCGCGTGCTCGGTGGGTTCGACGCGCGTAAAGTCATCAACCCCGACCATCCTGTCGCCAGCGGCGGCTATCTGGGCGAAGGCGGGATTCTGAGCGAAGACTTCACCGCGGTGACGCTGGGCGCCAGCTATCGCGCTGGTCTGTGGAGCGCGACCGCGCGCGCCGAATACCGCGCCGCCGATTCAGCCGACCGCCGGGGCTTTACGGTTGGCGCGATCCGCCAGCTGGGCGAAGGCAGCGTGATCGGCACCGGCTTTACCTATACCCACGCGAGCGCCGATGGTGGTGCCGAGACGACCGTGTTCGACGGTGCGATCAGCGCCGCGCACCGCCCCGCCGATGGCGAGTTTGCCTTCCTGGCCAAGCTCGAATACCGGATGGACGAGGTTATCAATGCGGTTGCCGACGATCTCGCGCCAACCGGGCGCACCGCGCTGACCGTGACCGGAGACGCGCTTTCGCGCCGCCTGATCGGCAGCCTTTCGACCAACTGGACCCCCGCAGGCCGCGACGACGGCCAGCGCGTCCAGCGGTCCGAATTCGGACTATTCTTGGCAGTGCGGCACAATTTCGACACCTACCAGGGCTTCGCGTTGGAAGGCACCACGCTGCTGGGCGGGATCGACGTGCGGATTGGGCTAGGCGATCGCTTCGAGTTTGGCGGCACCGCCACGATCCGCGCCAATCTGACCGACCATATCCGCAGCTTTGCGTTCGGACCGCAGATCGGCTTCGTGCCCACACGCGACATGCTGCTGACGCTGGGCTATAATTTCCGCGGCTTCCGCGACCGCGATTTCAGCGCCGCGCGCAATACCGACGAAGGCGTATTCGCATCGATGAAGCTCAAGCTCGATACCAACAGCCTCGATTTCCTGGGGCTGGGCAGATGAATATTTGGGCGACTTGGCGACGGGCGGCCGCGAGCATCGTCTGCATGTTGGCGATGGCTCTGCTGGCAGTGCCTGCCCGCGCGCAGACCACCCAGGTCTGCCTCGGGCGGGTCATCACCACGCTCAATTTCAGCACCACTCCTACACTAGTTTCAGGCACAGCGCTTTCGGCGGGTGCGGTCTATCGCTATTCGAACATCAACACCGGGATCGATGCGCTGGTCCGGATCGTCGCGCTCAACAACGGGGCGACTTTGGCGACGATCGACAACAATACCGCCCCGGCGGTCGGCGCCCCCGATCTTCGGGCGTTCTTCGACCCCGAGTTGGTCGGCAGCAACGCCCGCAGCGTCGATTTCCAGATCAGTTTCGTCAGCGCGGGCACCAACACCCCGCTGATCTTCGATTTTGCCGCTACCGCGATCGATGTCGATGGCGACGGCGGATCGATCCGCGAATACGCCGAATTCCAGAATGCCTATGCCGAGGACCTGCTGAACAATCCGACCCGGCTGAGTGTCAACGCGTCGACGCCGTCGGCGGGAAATACCCGGTTCGAATCCACCACGACCTTCACCGCGCCGGGGATCGATCCGACCGCCAACGAAAACATCGTTGCGACCTTCTATTCCAAAAAAAGCAGCTTCAACTACCGCATCGGGACTCTAGGATCCGGGAATTCTACCCGGCTGACCTCGCTGCAATTCACCTGCCCTAACTTGCCTGCGCCAGTCCGGACCACCACAACGCCGCAGGACTTTGGCGACGCCCCGTCATCGTACGGCGATGTCAAACACGACATTGCTGCGGGGTTCAGGATTGGCACGCTCAACACCAGCGAGGCCGCCGGTTACAACAGCCCACTGGCCACCGGCGACCTGGGTGATGACGGCGTCATTATTGGCATCCTTCGCCAGACCAAGACGGCGACCGCAACGGTTACCGTGGCCGGGACCGGGGGCCTCCTCCAAGTATGGTTCGACTGGAATCACGACGGCGACTTCCTCGATGTGGGCGAACAGGTTGCAACCAACGTTGCCGACAACGGAACAGGCGATACCAACGCCGCCACCGGCACGATCGGATTGAGCTTCACCGTGCCCGCCGCGGCCGTTTTGGGTTCGACTTTCTCGCGGTTTCGCTGGTCGACCCAGACCGGGCTGGACCCGTTTGTGCTGATTGGCCACGATGGCGAAGTCGAGGACTACGTCTCCACCGTGCTGGGCGTCCCGCTGCTCTCCACCACCAAGACCAGCGCGGTCTATGCACCGACCAGTTTCACCACTTTCTATCTGCCCGCCAACGACGTGATCTATACCATCACCTCGGGCAATACCGGGACCGCGGCGACCGATGCGGACAGCATCTTCACGCTCGATTCGCTGCCCGCGGAGGTCGAGGTGTACCTTGGCGATTTCGACGGGACGGGTCCGGCAACGGGCACGATCCTGTTCACCGTGCAGAACGGTGCGACGCTGACTTACACCGCGGCGACCGATCTCAAGTTCTCCAACCTGGCGGCGACCCCGGCGAACTTTGCGGCGTGCACTTATGTGCCGACCCTGACCAACGCTTATGATCCGGCGATCCGTCACATTTGCGTCAACCCCAAAGGCGCTCTCGCGTCGGGCAGCCCGGCGCCGGGCTATACGATTCAGTTTCGCGCGCGGATCAAGTAACCCGCCGGGGAAGCGACCAGCCGCTGATTCCCATTCTGATCCGCTTCCGCTAGTAAGTCGCTCCGGCTCGCAGACTGCGATTCGTTGCAAATGAAATCGGAATAATGACGTCTGATCGTTGCCTCCTTCGGCTGGCCCCCGCCTGATGGACGCCGCGCAAGCCGTCTACGACCGCCTGCTTGCCGCGCTCGCCAGCGGCGACCTGCCGCCGCGCCGCTCGAACCGCGGGCTGGCCGATGTCGGGCTGAGCCGCGAAGACGCGGTGCAGTTGTTCCGCTCGCAACTGCTCAGCCGCCAGCTCGACCGTCTCTCGCGCAAGCTTCAGGCGCGCGGCGAAGGGTTCTACACGATCGGCTCTTCGGGGCACGAAGGCAACGCGACGCTGGCCCACGCCTCGCGCACCGATGACATGGCGTTCCTTCATTATCGCTCGGCCGCGTTCCAGATCCACCGCGCGAGCCAGGTGCCTGGCGAGACCCCGGCGTGGGATATGCTGCTCAGCTTCACCGCCGCAGCCGACGATCCGATCTCGGGCGGTCGGCACAAAGTGCTGGGATCCAGGCGCCTCGCTATTCCGCCGCAAACTTCGACTATCGCCAGTCACCTGCCCAAGGCGGTCGGAGCAGCCTTCAGCATCGGCATCGCCAAGCGGCTGCGGTTCGAAGCAGGCCCGCTTGCCGACGACAGCGTAATCCTCGCCAGCTTTGGTGACGCTTCAGCCAACCATTCGACCGCGCAAGGCGCGTTCAACACCGCGCTGTGGGCCGCCTATCAGGGCACCCCGATGCCGATCGTGTTCGCCTGCGAGGACAACGGGATCGGCATCTCGACCCGTACCCCAAGCGGCTGGATCGCCAACCAGTTCGCCTCGCGCAATGGTCTGCACTACGTCTACGGCGACGGCACCGATCTGGTCGATGCCTACCGCGCCGCGAAGGAAGCGGTCGACTACGCACGCACCCAGCGCAAGCCGGTATTCCTCCACCTCGGCGCGGTGCGGCTGTATGGCCATGCGGGATCGGACATGCCCTCGGCCTATCTCGCCAAGGCCGAGATAGAGGCGGACGAGGCGCGTGACCCGCTGCTCAGCACCGCTGCACTGCTGATCGAGGAGGGCATTCTGTCCGCCGCCGAAATCCGCGAGGCGTGCGACGAAGTCGAGGCCACGCTGGCGCGGCAGGCCGAACTGGCGATCGCCCGGCCCAAGCTGGCCGATGCCGCGGCGGTGATGGCGAGCGTCGTCCCCCCGCCCCGCGCGCCGACCTTTCGCACCCCGACCCCCGCCGAACGCACCGCGCTGTTCGCCAGCGACGCGACGCTGATCGACAAACCCCAACACATGGCGCGGCTGATCTCGTGGACGCTCGCCGACATTCTGCTCGAACGCCCCCACGCGATCGTCTGCGGCGAGGACGTCGGCCCCAAGGGCGGGGTCTATAACGCCACCGCGAAACTCCATCAGCGGTTCGGATCGGCGCGGGTGATCAACACCCTGCTCGATGAACAGGCGATACTCGGGCTGGCAATCGGCGCAGCGCACAACGCACTGCTGCCGATCCCCGAAATCCAGTTCCTCGCCTATGTCCACAACGCCGAAGACCAGATCCGTGGCGAAGCAGCGACGCTCAGCTTCTTCAGCAGCGGGCAATACACCAACCCGATGGTGATCCGCATCGCCGGGCTGCCCTATCAAAAGGGCTTTGGCGGCCACTTCCACAACGACAACTCGCTGGCGGT
>JANMQW010000310.1:0-9379 GCA_031370725.1 Novosphingobium sp. | reverse complement strand
GCCCATGTCGAAACCGGAGTCGTAGGGGATCAGCGTGCACGCCGCGACGCGGGCCTGCTCCTCGCCGCGACGATGGACGACCATACGGCTGGTTGCGCACATCATTTCCGCGGGCGATTGGCCGAGGATGCCCCAGCAGGCGGTGGTGATTTCGGCAACGTCTGCGCTCGCATCCATTTCGGGGAACAGCACCAACCGCGCCGGATCGTGGGCGTCGATCGCGATGCCTTCGCTCGCGAACAAGGCGGCGAACCCGGTGCGTGCGGCGATATCGGTTTCGGTCGCCAGATGGCGCCCGGCGACGGCAATCGAGAAGCCGTTGGCGGACAGCCATTTCAGACCATCGAGCGCGGGGTTCCAGCTTAGTTTGCCGCGCTCGGCTTCGTGGATTGGCTGGGTGTGATGATCGAGACTGACGCGCAGCGTGAGTTTGTCGCGCCAGGTTTCGCGCAAGGCCAGCAGCGCCGCCGCGTGGCGCCGCATCGGCTTCATCGCGTTGGTCAGCACCAGCACCTCGTGCCCGCGCGCCAGCGTCATATCGAGCATCGACATGATCTGGGGATTCAGGAACGGTTCGCCGCCGGTGAAGGCGATCTCGCGCGTGGCGAAAGCGCCGTCTTCGATTTCGGCGAGATACCGCGCGACTTCCGCTGCGGTCAGATAGACCAGCGCGTCGTTGGTCGGCGAACTTTCGATATAGCAGTTGGCGCAGGCGAGATTGCACAGCGTACCGGTGTTGAACCACAACGTTTCGAGCTTCATGAACGGCACGTTCGCCCGTGGTTCTCCGGCTGCGGTGGTAGCCGGATCGGCGAACTTCGCGCGCGGCAGCGGCGGCGCGTCGACGCGGAACGGCGAGGGGCCGGTCGGCACGGTTCTGGACGTCACGGGTTTGGCGCGGCTCATGCCCGCCACCTGCGCCATCGCGCCACCGTGGCCGCCCAGCGCCGCGGCCACTTGCCGAACACCAGCGGCGAATAAGCCGCAAACGCCCCCGCCTTGGATATCTCCGAGCGCGTCGGGTAGGCGACGATGGCCGAGCCCAACGCAAACGCCGAGGCTTTGCCCGCAATGATCTGCGCCCATGGCAGCAGCAGATCGCCGGCATGCGCGCCGACGATCGTGACGCCCAGCAGCTTGCCGTTGTGGCGCACCAGCTTGAGGAAGCCGCGCGTATCGCCTTCGGTTACGGCGCGATCGTTGTGGCTGAAATCCTCGCGCGTGACGTCGGCCTTGCCGTGAAGTTCGCGTACTTCGGATTCAGTCAGGCCGATCTGGGCGAGTTCGGGATCGCAATAGGTCACATGCGGCAGCGCCCGCCAATCGACTTTGCCGGGCCAGCCGAGCGCGATATCGAGCCCGACCAGCGCGCCTTCGTAACCCGCGACATGCGTAAAGCGCGGCCCCGCGCGGCAATCGCCGATCGCATAAATGCGGCGGTTGCTGGTGCGGCGGCGGGCGTCCACTTCGATCCCGTCTTTGCCGAGCTTCACCCCGGCTGCATCCAGATCGAGCGCGGCCACATTGGCGCGGCGTCCGGCGGCGATCAGCAGGTGGCTTGCGACAACCGCGCGCCCGTCATCGAGCGTGAGCGCGAACGCCGCCTCGCGCATCGAAACCCGCGCAACCTCCCGGCCGCATTCAATCTTCACGCCTTCCTCGCGCAACTGCCCGGTGACGAGATCGGCGGCGTCGGCATCGTCGCGGGGGAGCAATCTGTTGCGCGCAATCAGCGTCACTGCCGAGCCGAGCCGACGGAAGGCCTGCGCCATTTCCACCCCGATCGCACCGCCGCCGATGATGACGAGGTGATCGGGCAGGACCTCCAGCCCGAACAGCGTCTCGTTGGTCAGAAAGGGCGTGTCTTTGAGCGCGTCGATCGGCGGGAGGACCGGCTTGGAACCCGTCGCAATGACGATTCGCGGGGCGGTCAAGCGGCGCTCGCCGACGACCACCGTCTTGCGGTCGATAAACCGGGCGGGGGCGCGGATCACCTCGATGCCCATGGCCTCGAACCGCTCCTGCGCATCGTGCGGCGCGATTGCCCCGATTGCGCCAGCGACATGCGCGCGGACGCCGGACCAGTCGATTTCAGGCGTCGCACTGATCCCCAAATGCGCGGCATTGCGTGCGCCATGCGCAGCCATGGCGGCGGTCAGCAGCGCCTTCGAAGGCACGCAGCCGGTGTTGAGGCACTCGCCGCCCATCTCGCCTGCCTCGATCAACGCGACCTTCAGACCGAACATCGCCGCGCCGCCCGCCGCAGTGAGCCCGGCGGAGCCTGCGCCAATGACAATCAAATCGAAATGGTCGGTCATGGTGTGGATACGTTTGCACGTCCTTGCTGGTTGCACCATGTTGCCTCGCGAACATGCGAATTCTTGTCACCGGCGCGGGCGGACTGATCGGTGGCGAGGTGGCTGCGCGGCTGGTTGCGCGCGGCCACCGGGTCAGCGCGCTGGTCCACCGCAATCCGCAGGTCCGCGGAAACGACGGGCATGCGCCCGCGCTGCACTCGGTTTTGCATGGCGATGTGGCGCAACCAGGGTTCGGGCTCGCTGGCGCCAGCACGATCGCGGCCGACCACGATCTTGTGATTCACTGCGCGGCGACGACGCGGTTCGACCTGAAGGACGAGGACTATCGCGCGACCAACGTCGGCGGCGCCGCCAATGCTGTCGAATTCGCCCGCAGTGGGGGGATGGCGCTGCTCCATATCAGCACCGCCTATGTCTGCGGCAGACAGGACGGGGCGATTGCCGAGGACGATCGGCTGCGCACAGCCGGCTTCGCCAACGGCTATGAAGCCAGCAAGGCACAGGGCGAGGCGCTGGTGGCTGCGAGCGGTCTGACATACGCCATCGTGCGGCCCAGCGTGGTGGTCGGCGAATGGGCGAGCGGCGCGATTCGCACCTTCGATACAATCTATGCCGCATTCAAACTGCTCGCCGAAGGTCGTGTGCGCCATATGGAAGCGAGCGAGGGCGCGACGATCGACTTCGTGCCGATTGATCACGTCGCCGCCGGGATCGTAGCGCTGGCCGAAAACATGGCGCAGGCCGATGGCGGGAATTATCATCTGGTCTCGGCCCAGCCAATCCCGGTGACGCTGTTCGCCGCGGCCATCGGCGCTTTTCCGCAGTTTCATGCGCCGATACTGGTTGCGCCTCAGGACTTCGACGTTGCAACGCTCGCGCCGCTCGAACGCCGCCTCTATGCGCGCGTGGCGGGGCTCTACAGCAGCTATTTTCAGCGCGATCCGCGGTTCGACGATGCCCGCTTTCAAGCGCTGACCGGGCTTTCCTGCCCGCCCACCGGCGCGGCCTATCTCAAGCGGCTGATCGATTACTGTATCGCGACCGGCTTCCTGTCCGATGGCACCCAGGCATCGCGTTCGTGACCGAATGGCATGGCGAGCGATGCGGCGACGCCTAATTCATCGGCGACGCGATAGGCCGGAACGCCAATGCTGATATCGTCCTGCGGCACATCGAGCCGGAAAGTGCCGTGGAGGTGATCCCACACCGCCAGGCCGCTCGACCAGTTGCTATCGGTTTCGTCGCGCACCGCGCTGTGGTGGATGCCGTGCATTCGCGGGGTCGTGACGAACCGCGCCAGCACCCGCTCGACCCATTCGGGCAAGGCAAGATTGCTGTGGTGGAACAGGACCGAGGCGAAAAACCAGCCTTGCCAGATCTTGAGCGCGCGCGGCGAAACACCGATCAGCGCAACTTGCGCCGCGCGATAGGGGGCCGAGATCGCCATATCGGCGGCATGGAAGCGCAAGCCGGTTGTCGTGTCGAGATCGAGATCGGCGTGGTGGACCAGATGGAACCGCCACAGCAGTGGAACCTTGTGGGTGGCGACGTGCCACAGATAGATCGTGTAATCCATCAGCAGCACCGCCGCGGCATCGCGCGCCCAGGCGGGCAGGGGCAACGCCTGGACGATGCCTTTGCGCTTGCCTGTCGCACGTTTGGATAGCGGCTTGGTCAGCGGCGCCTCGACCAGCGCAACCGTCGCCAAGCTCATTGCGCCGAGCGCAAGGTTGGTCAGGGTGCGCGCCGGCTCGACCTGTGTCGGCTTGCGCAGCGGGCGCTTTCTCTCGCCCGCGAACAACGCGAGCGCGGCAAGCCCGAGCGCCGCACCCGACGCGATTATCAAAGGAGTTGCGCGGCGCTTGTTCATTGTTCGAGAAACCCGTGTCTCCGGCAGGAGTTGCTTGGCGGCAGAGTTGTTTGACGCATTTCTGCGCGTTCGCCTAGTGTATGGCAATGAGCCTGCGCGTCGTCCTATTCACCCGCTACCCCGCGCCGGGCCACGCCAAGACCCGGCTGATCCCTGCAATCGGTGCGGATCGGGCGGCGCAAGTGCATCGCACGCTGACCGAACGGACCGTGCAAGCGGTGCTTGAATCCGGGCTGGCGCTGGAGCTTCGGGTCACCGGCGCACCCTTGGCGGAGTTCGCAGACTGGCTGGGAGCATCCTCCATCGTCGATCAGGGCGCTGGCGATCTGGGCGCACGCCTGGCGCGCGCCGGCCCGCCCTATCCCACGCTCTTCATCGGTGCGGACGCCCCCGATCTGACATCCGATATCCTGCGCAACGCCGCCGACGTGCTCACCCGTGCCGACGCGGTGATCGGCCCCGCCGAGGATGGTGGTTACTGGCTGCTCGGTTTGGCGCGGGCGGTCGATGGCGTGTTCGACGCGGTAGATTGGGGCACCAACATCGTGTTTCGCCAGACGATGGACCGGCTCACCGCCGCCGGGATCGATCTGGTGCTGCTCCCCGAACTCGCCGATTGCGACCGGCCCGAGGATCTCGCCCGCTGGCCTGGGCTGCTCTCCCAATGACCGACGCGGTTGCCATCGTTATCCCCACGCTCGACGAGGCGAGCACGTTGCCACGCCTCACGCGCCTGCTCGCGGCACTCGATCCACCGCCCGACGAAGTGCTGCTGGTCGACGGCGGCAGCACAGACGGCACCGCGGCAATCGCGCGCGAACTTGGCTTTACCGTGATCGAGCACCATGAAGCGGGCCGCTCGCGCCAGATCAATCGCGGGGTGGATGCGGTCGCAAGCCCGATCGTATGCGTGCTCCACGCCGATACCCAGCCGCCCGACGACATGATCGCGGTGATCCGCCGGACGATGGCCGATCCCAAAGTCGCGCTTGCCGGTTTCACCCCGTTGCTGAGCGGTCCCGACAAAGTGCGCTGGGTGACCTCGTTCCACAACTGGATCAAGACCTGGTACGCCCCGTTGCTGCTGCGCCCGCATCTGTTCCTTAAGGGCGTGCGGCTGCTGTTCGGCGATCACGCGATGTTCTTTCGCCGTGCCGATTTCCTCGCCGCGGGAGGCTGCGATCCGGGGATGAGCGTGATGGAGGAGGCCGATCTTTGCGTGAAGCTGGCGCGCTTTGGCCGCGTCCGGCTGGTCAACCGGGTGATCCTAACCTCGGATCGGCGCGTCGCTGCGTGGGGCGAATGGAAGGCGAACTGGATATACTTCACCGTCGGGATCCGCTGGGCAATAGGCCTGCACAAGCGGCTCGGCGACCGCTATCCGCATATCCGTTAGATTATTGGCGCGACCGTTTTTGAACATCCCTGATTGTCGATACCGCGCCATAGGCGATCAGCAAGCCGAGCATTCCCCACACCCAGACCGGGATGTCACGGCCGACCACCGCCAGATACAGATACGCCGATACGAAGCAGAACCCCGCGCACAGGACCGGAACCACGATCGACCGGCCAGCGCGCAGGCGCCGCACCAGCCAGGCTATGGCCAGCAGGAAGAACGGTATGGCGCCGACATAGATCGCGCCGAAGACCACCGGATTAACCCCGTATTGTGAACCCAGCCCGAGGAACCAGTCGCGCAGGCAAGGCAGAATGTCGCTCATTGCGCTAGCGCCACGCAGCCACGAGGCGCCCGTCGATCACTTCGACGGCGGGCGCGGGGGCGAGGTTCAGGGCGGGGTGCGCGCGGCACACTCCGCTGGCCACGTCGAAGCGATAGCCGTGCCACGGACAGCGGATTGCGCCATCCACCACCGGCGCTTCATCGAGCGGCCCAAGCCAGTGCGGACAGATGGCCGAATGCGCGACGGTCTCGCCCGCCACATCGACCAGGCGGAACGGCGCGCCGCCAAACTCGAACGCCGTTGGCAGCGCGGTGCGAACCGCGCGTTCGTCTCCCAAGTCGAGCGGTGGCGCAGTGCGATCCGGCGTTCTTCGCTGCGACAGCGCTCGCTCGCGCTGTTGCATCATCGCTTCGTCCTCGTCCCACAATCGGGAATAGGCGGCGACATAAGCTGCGCCCAGCGCCTTCAGGCGTTTAGGGCGAGGCTCGGGAATGTGGAAGTCGACGGTAACATCGACCCGATCGGGTTCGATCGAAACCAGCGCAACGCGGATTTCGGTACCCGCACCGGCCCCGTCCAAGGTCGTGGAAGTGTAGCGACCGCGCGCTCGGTCGGCGCGCATCTCGATGATCTGCGCGGTCGGCGCACCGACCGTCATCAGATTGACGCGCCAGCCCCACGAGCCGCTGTCGATCAACGTGCATTCGGCGAAGCTGCCATCGTGGAGATGCGCGAGGTGCTCCCAGTCGAACACATTCTCCCAGATGCGCCCAAGCGATGCATCCACACGCCGACGATAGGTGGCGGCGAGGTGCAGGGCGTGCGTCACTGTCACCGCGCCGGCTTCCAATAGTGCGCGCGACAGAAGATCAGGTCGCAGCGACGATGGGGATTGGTCAAAGAGACGCTCGCTCCAGTCCCAGGGTCCGGTCAATAGACCACTTCCCGCTTCCGCGAGCAACCACGAGAAGCAGGATTGCGGCCCAGCTCAGGTGCGTGGGCCAGGCATCGGGATACACGAAGATTTCGATTACCAGCGTCATGCCCAGCAACACCGCCGCTGCTGGCCGGGTGAACAGGCCCATGACCAGCAACGCGGGAAACAGATGTTCCGAATAAGTCGCAGCGTGTGCGGCGATTTCGGGTGAAACCAGCGGCAGGGCATATTCGATGCGAAACAGCTCATAAGTGCTGTCGGTGATCGTCAGCAACCCCTCGACTTTCGTCCGGCCCGACAGAAAGAAAATAGCGGCGATGGCTACCCGCGCGACCAGCCGCAGCAGATCGTCGGGAATTGCCCGATCGACCGCCATCGCCGCACGCGCGTAAATTCTTGCGAATCCTGGCATCGAAATATCCTCGACTGTCGGGCCGGTGCGTAAGTCAGTTTTTGGGGTGCGGCGAGCCGAAGCCCTTGGGGGTCTTGATCTTTGTGCAGGTGCCGGCAGGAACCAACATCCAGGCATCGCCTTGATAGGCGACCTTCGAAGTCCCGGCGCAGCTCGTGCCAGCCCCAGCCTTGCAGCCGTTCTTGCCCGCAAGGCTGACGCCGTAACATTTTTCCATCGGCTTGGCCGCCTGTGCCGAAGTCGCGGCACCCGCGACGATGGTGAGTGCGAGGGTGGCGGCAAGGCCGGCATAAGTCTTGGTCATCGGAAGATCCTTTTCAAAAAAGTGCGGTACGCGCGCGGCGGAAGGCAGCATGGATGCGCCTTCCGCCGCACGATGACCCCTGGGCTGAGGGGAGTGGGGTCACACCGGCAATTTCGGTATTTGCCTCGCATCGGTTACAGCGTCGCCCACGATTGCTTCGGCTCGGATCGGACGAGGCCCTGTAACCAGGCGATGTCCAGGCCCGAACTATTCCATCGGGAGTGCACGTGCGGGCAAGCGAAGATCAATTGCGCAGCTGGATGACCGGTGCACTCGATGGAGATGCGGCTGCCTACACCGCGCTGCTGGCCGCGCTTGTGCCGATGCTGCGCTCGTTCTTCGGCAATCGCCTGCGCTGCGGGTCCGATGATGTTGAGGATTTGATGCAGGAAACGATGATGGCCATCCACTCGCGCCGCGGCACTTATGATCGCGACCGGCCCTTCGCGCCGTGGGCCTATGCGATCGCGCGCTACAAAATGATCGACCATTTCCGCCGGACCCGCGCAACGGTGCCGATCGAAGATCTGGAGAATATCCTGGTCTCCGAGGGCTTCGAAGCGGCGACCGCGGCGCGGCTCGACGTCGACAAGCTGCTCGGCGGTCTTTCACCCAAGCAAGCGCAGGCGATCCGCGCTACCCGTTTGGAGGGTCTAAGCATTTCCGAAGCGGCGGCGGGCGCCGAGATTGGCGAATCCGATGTGAAAATCTCGGTCCATCGCGGTCTGGCGGCGCTCGCCCGGCGGGTTACGGGATCGTCATGAACACCGATCAACTTGTCATCACCCTGGGGTCGAGCGTCACCCCGGTGCGTCGCGGACTGATCCCGCGGCGGATCATGTGGGGTGTGACCGCCGGGGGCGCGGTAACGCTCGCGATGGTCGTGCTGCAGCTCGGCTTCCGCCCCGATCTGGTCATCGCGATGCACAGTTTCGCGTTCTGGATGAAGTGGACCTATACGCTGTCGCTAGCCGTGATCGCGATCCTGGCGACCGCGCATCTCGCACGGCCAGAGGCGCAGCGGCCACGCTGGCTGTGGCTGCTGGCAGTCCCGATCGTGGCGCTGGCCGCGCTGGCTGCGGGCGAACTGATCCGCACTCCGACAAGCGGTTGGGCCGAGTTGTGGATGGGGCTGAGCTGGCGGATCTGCAGTACCCGGGTAGCAACGCTCTCGCTGCCGATTTTCGCGGGTTTGGTGGTCGCCTTTCGAAGGCTCGCGCCGACCCGATTGCGGCTGACCGGTGCGGTTGTCGGACTGGCTGCCGGGGCGTTCGGCGCGACGCTTTATTGCCTGCATTGCCCCGAGGTATCGGCGGTGTTCGTGTTGACCTGGTACACCCTCGGGATCGCCGTCGCCGCCGCAATCGGCGCGCTGCTTGGGCCGAAATTGCTGCGCTGGTAGTGTAACCGGATCCACCAGCCCTCCGAAGTTCTGATGCCAATCCGGCAAAGACTTTGGGAGACCACGCATGAACACTCGCATCCTCGGCACCAGCTTCGCCGCCGCCGCCGCGCTTATCGCCGTCGCAGGGGCGACCATCGCTCCCGCGATTGCCAAGGAAGGCGCCGCCGCCGCGGTCCACTGCTACGGCGTCAACACTTGCAAGGGCACCTCGGATTGCAAGACCGCGGCAAACGAGTGCAAGGGCCAGAACGAGTGCAAAGGTCATGGTTTCAAGGAGATGTCCGCCAAAATGTGCGCCAAGGCCGGCGGCAGCCTGACCGAAGGCAAGTGAGCGAAGCGGGTCCGGCTGTCCCCCAGCCGGACCCGTCCGCCCCGTTTTCGGAAAAGTGCATCGGAGCGCGCGCATATGACCTCCTTTTATGGTTTCGGCCTCGGCTTGCGTTCGGTC
>JANMQW010000216.1:0-3063 GCA_031370725.1 Novosphingobium sp. | reverse complement strand
TCGATCTGATCGTCTCAACGGTGGAAGAACCGCTCGATGGAGGAACAGTGGCGGCGTTCAAGCGCGATGCGTTCCTGGCGGTGCTGGATGAGGAGGAACCCCGCCTCCAGACCGAGCCCGGGCTGGTCGCCAGCATCCGCGCGGAGGTGCTCGCCGGTTAGTGCCCGTGCCCATGTCCGTGAGCGGCGGGCGTCGCATCGAGGCTCTTCCAGATCGCCCGGGCAAACACGTCGGCCGAAATGAACCCATTCGGCTTTTCCATCGGTTTGAACGGATTGGCGGCGAGGAACGCGGGCAACGTTTTCTTGCCCGCGCGCGCCTTGCGGACCGACTCCACAGCGCCTGCGATCATGTCACGCCAGGCCTGAAGGTCGACGCGCGTGGCGACCGGGCCGTGGCCGGGAATGATCTTGGTGGTGGCGTTGGTCATCGTCAGCAGCTTGTCGAGCGAAGCGACCAGATGCAGCGCGTTGCCGCCTGAATCGGTGTCGATGAACGGGAAGCCCAGCCCGTTCATCATCAAATCGCCGGTGTGGAGCACGTTGGCCTTGCGCCAATAAAGCACGGTATCGCCATCGGTATGCCCGCCGCCGGTGAAGGTGGACTCGATGTCGTCGCCGTTGAGATGGAAGGTGATGCCCTGTGCATAGGTCACTACCGGCAAGGCTTTGGGTGGCGCGGGTGGTGTAACGTTACCGGCCACTGTACCCCCCTGGAGTAGCCGCAGGCGGACGTTGTCATGGGCGAATATCGTCGCTCCTGCCGCGCCCAACGGTTCGTTTCCCCCGGCATGATCGTAATGCCAGTGCGTGTTGAGGACATAGCGCACTGGGCTCGCCCCCAACGCAGCAACCGCAGCCACGATTTTGGCGTTGAGCGGAGCGAACTGGTCATCGATCAGCACGGTTCCGTCGGGACCATAGGAAACGCCGATATTGCCGCCTGCACCAAACAGTACCGCGACGCCGGGCGCCAACACCTGCGGCTTGATCTCGACTTTCGCAAGGTCAGCAGCGCTTTGCGCAAACACCGGAGTGACAACGGTTAGCAACGAGGCGGTGGCAGCGAGTACGATCAGGCGCATGGTTGGATCCCCCTTTGCCCGGCAGCCTAGCTTGGCGACACGCGAAAGCTAGTCCTTGCCGGTCCAGACATCCTTGATCCGGTCGAAAAACCCCTTCGACTGCGGGCATTCGTCGCCGGTTTCGGTGCCCTGGAATTCGCGCAGGATTTCCTTCTGGCGCGCTGACAGCTTGGTCGGGGTCTCGACCGAAATCTCGACCACCATGTCGCCATGCCCACGTCCTTGGAGCACGGGCATTCCCGCGCCGCGCTTGCGCAATTGCTTGCCCGACTGGATTCCCGCGGGAAGCTCGATCGCGTGGCGCACGCCGTCGAGGCCGGGGATTTCGATTTGACCACCCAGCGCTGCAGTGGTGAAGCTGACGGGGGCGCGGGTGATGAGAGTGGTGCCCTCACGTTCGAACACCGCGTGCCGTTTGACGTGGAGGAAGATGTAAAGATCGCCTGCGGGCGCGCCGCCCGGCCCCGCCTCGCCCTTGCCCGACAGGCGGATGCGGGTGCCGTTGTCGACGCCGGGGGGGATCTCGACAGCCAGTTTGTGCGCGACATCGACCCGGCCTTCGCCGCGGCACGCCTTGCATGCGCTTTCGATGATTTCGCCGCGCCCGTGGCAGTTGGGGCAAGTCCGCTCGACCATGAAGAAGCCCTGCTGGGCGCGAACCTTGCCGCGCCCCGCGCACAAGTTGCAGCGCCGCACCGAGGTGCCCGGCTCCGCGCCCGAACCATGGCATGGCTCGCAGGTCTGCGAGGTCTCGACCTCGATTTCGCTCGATTTGCCATGGAACGCCTCGTCGAGTGCGATCTCCATGTCATAGCGCAGGTCCGCACCGCGGCGCGGACCCTGCTGGCGCCCGCCACCGAACGCACCACCAAAGATCGTCTCAAAGATGTCGCCAAGATCGCCGAAGTCTGCGCCGCCGGCTTGCCCGCCGCCGTTCTCGAAAGCGGCGTGTCCATATCGGTCGTAGGCGGCGCGCTTTTGCGGATCGGACAGGCACGAATACGCTGCGCTGACCGCCTTAAACTTGGCCTCGCTGGCGGCGTCTCCGGGGTTCTTGTCCGGGTGGCACTGCATGGCAATGCGGCGGTACGAAGACTTGATCGTCTTGTCATCCGCGGTGCGCTCGACTTCGAGCAGTTCGTAGAAATCGGTTGTGACCGACATTGCCCGTCCCTCAAACGTCGCCCGCCGCCCGCGCGACACGCGCGAGCGACGGGTTCGTTTTCATCGCAGCATCAGCCCTTGGTGTCGTCGACTTCCGAAAACTCGGCATCGACCACGTCGTCATCGGCGCTCTTTGCCGCCGCGCCATCATCGGCACCCGGCGAGGCACCCGCGGCCTGCTCCTTTTCGTAGATCGCCTGGCCCATCTTCATGGCGAGGTCGGTCAGCGCCTGGGTCTTGGCAGTCATCGCCTCGGCATCGCCGCTTTCGATAGCGGTCTTGGCCTCGGCGATTGCCGCTTCGATTTGGCCCTTGAGATCGGAATCGATCTTGTCGCCGTTTTCTTCAAGCTGCCGTTCGGTCGAGTGAACCAGACTGTCGGCGTTGTTCTTGGCCTCGGCGCCTTCGCGGCGCTTCTTGTCCTCGTCGGCGAACTGCTCCGCATCGCGCACCATCTGCTCGATATCGGCATCGCTGAGCCCGCCCGAAGCCTGGATGCGGATCTGCTGTTCCTTGCCGGTGCCCTTGTCCTTGGCGCTGACGTTGACGATGCCGTTGGCGTCGATGTCGAACGTCACCTCGATCTGAGGAACACCGCGGCGTGCCGAGGGAATGCCGACCAGATCGAACTGGCCGAGCAGCTTGTTGTCCGCGGCCATCTCGCGCTCGCCCTGGAACACGCGGATGGTCACCGCCTGCTGGTTGTCCTCGGCGGTCGAATAAACCTGGCTCTTCTTGGTCGGGATCGTGGTGTTGCGATCGATCATCCGGGTGAACACGCCGCCCAGCGTCTCGATCCCCAGCGACAGCGGGGT
>JANMQW010000197.1:0-1786 GCA_031370725.1 Novosphingobium sp. | reverse complement strand
GCCCCGCCCGAAATCGCGCGCGCGCGGGTCGCGGCGAGCAACACGAGGTCGAACCGGTTGGGAACCTTGTCGACGCAATCTTCAACGGTAACGCGCGCCATCGGGCACTCCGATCAATAAGCAGAGTCTGCTGGAAAGCATGGCGAGTACGGGCCAAGGGCGCGAAAGTCAAGAATTCGAGTCGGCTATCCGTAGCTATTCCCGCCCCGGTCTTCCTCCGCCAGATCGCTGAACTTGGTGATCCGCGGTTCGAAGCGCAGGCGGACCTTGCCGGTCGAACCGTGGCGTTGTTTGCCGATGATCAGTTCGGCTAAGCCATAGACGCGCTCCATGTCCGCGGCCCATTGGGCGTGGGCGTCGTGGGTCTTGGCGTCGTCGCCCTCGACCGGACGCTTGGGCTCACGCGAGCCGACGTAATAATCCTCGCGATAGACGAACATGACGATGTCGGCGTCCTGCTCGATCGAGCCCGATTCGCGCAAATCGGACAACATCGGGCGCTTGTCCTCACGCTGCTCGACCGCACGGCTGAGCTGCGAAAGCGCTAGCACCGGCACATTGAGCTCCTTGGCCAGCGTCTTGAGCCCGCGGCTGATCTCGGAAATCTCGTTGACCCGGTTGTCGGTCGCGCGTCCCGATCCCTGAAGCAGCTGGAGGTAATCGACCACGATCAGCCCGATATCGTGACGCCGCTTGAGCCGCCGCGCACGTGCGCGCAACGCGGCGATCGACAGCGCCGGGGTATCGTCGATATACAACGGCAGTTCTGCCAGGCGCTGACTGGCGAACGAGAGCTGCTGGAAATCCTCGCGGCTGATCTTGCCCATCCGCAACATCTCGCTGGAAATGCCCGATTGTTCGGCGAGGATACGCGTGGCGAGCTGGTCTGCGCTCATTTCCAGGCTGAAGAATGCCACCGCAGCACCGACCGACTTTTCGGCCGCGATCCCGTCGACCAGATCGCGGCGCATGCGGTCGGCGGCGTTGAAGGCGATGTTGGTGGCGAGCGCGGTCTTGCCCATGCCCGGCCGCCCGGCGAGGATCAGCAGATCGGATTCGTGCAAGCCCCCGATTTTCTCGTTGACGCTGGTCAGCCCGGTGGTGGTGCCCGAAATGTGCCCGCCCGAAAGCAGCGCCTGTTCGATCATCCCCAGCGAGATGCGCGTCGCAACCGCGAAAGTCTGCGCCTCGCGCCCGCTGCTCGCCCCGTCGGCGACGGCATAGAGCGCGGCCTCGGCCTCTTCGACCTGCTGCATCGGGGCGACATCGTTCGACGTATCCATCGCCCCGGTGACGAGGTTGCGCCCGACCGAGACCAGCTCGCGCAGCAGGGCGAGGTCGTAGATCTGTGTCGCCAGCTCACGCGGCGCGAGCAACCCCTGGCCATCGGCGGTGAGGCGGGCGAGGTAGGTGATCCCGCCCAATTCCTTGAGCGCCTCGTCCGCCTCGAAATAGGGCTTGAGCGTAACCGGGGTGACGGTGGCGTTGCGATCGAGCAACTGGAGGATGCGCTCGTAGATGCGCTGGTGGAGCGGCTCGAAGAAGTGCTGGGGCCGCAAGTTGCCCGCGTGCTCCTCGATCACCCGGTTATCAATCAGCGCCGCGCCGATAAACGCAGCCTCGGCCTCCAGATTCGCTGGCAAGGCGCGAATTCCCGCTTCCTCGTGCGCTGCGGGTGCGGGAAACTGGATCGGTTCACTGGCCATACGCGTCAATGCGATGGGCAGGGGCGTGGCGGCAAGGGCGATGCGACGAACGGCTGGGGAGGGACCTGTCTATAACTTCG
>JANMQW010000213.1:0-1615 GCA_031370725.1 Novosphingobium sp. | reverse complement strand
CTGGAAACAGGCGATGAGTGGTCTGGAAGCGGTGAGCTTTCAGTGCATGCCATCATCGCTGGAGGTCAACGGAGACCGCGCCTCAGGCCGCTGCCAGACGCAGGAATACATGAAGATCAAGGACGGCAGCACGCGCGCGATCGGCGGGCTGTATGAGGACGAGATGATTCGTCAGGATGGGGTCTGGCTGTTCTCGAAACGAGTCTACCGCATCGTCGCCGAATTTCAGCCAAAGGACGCCTGACCATGGCCAAGATTGTCATTTCCGCCCAGATCGACCTTGAGCCTTCGGGCCGCGACGCGGCGCTGAAAAGCGCGCAACCGTGGATCGACGGCGCCTTGGCTCAGCCGGGCTGCATCCATTACGACTGGAGCGCCGACCTCAACAACCCGTCGCGCATCAACGTGTTCGAGGAATGGGAAGGCGAGGAGGCGCTCGCCGCGCACTTTGCTGGCGGCCAGTACGCCGGAATGCTCGGCCATATCGGCCAGAGCGGTTTGCAAAACGCTGTCAGCCGCAAGTACCGCGTCGATGCCGAGAGCGCGGTCTACAACGCTGAGGGCAAGCCGACCCCGGCGTTCGATTAAAGTTCCAGCATCTGCTTGCCGCGGTTGGCGCCCACGAACAAGCGCTTCAAGGTCTCGGGCGCGTTTTCGAAGCCGTGCTGGATGTCCTCGCGATAGTTGAGCCGGCCGTCGGCGACGAAGCCCTCCAACCGCTTGCGGATTGCGGGGAATTCGGCCGCCCAGTCGATGACGATGAACCCCGCCATCGAGGCGCGGCGGAACACCAGGTTGAAGTAGTTCTGCGGGCCCGCAGGCAGGCTGCCCGTTTCATAGCGGCTGATCCCGCCGCAGATCACCACGCGCGCCGCGGTGGCGATCCGGCCAAGCATCTCGTTGAGAATTTCGCCGCCGACGTTATCGAAAATCACGTCGATTCCGTTCGGGCAATGCTGCTTGATCTGCTCGCGAAGGTCGCCCGCCTTGTAGTCGATCGCCGCGTCATACCCGGCTTCGTCGACCAGCCAATCGCACTTGTCCTTGCCCCCGGCGATGCCGACGGCGCGGCATCCGGCGATCTTGGCCAACTGGCCGACCACCGATCCGGTTGCCCCGGCGGCGCCCGAAACCAGCACGGTATCGCCAGCCAAGGGCCGCCCGACCTTGAACAGCCCGCAATAGGCGGTCAGCCCGGTGGTGCCCAGCACCGAGAGCACTGCAGTCGGCGGCAGGTCGGTCTCAACCTTGTTCAGATCGCGCCCGTCGCTGATCAGGTATTCGGTCCAGCCGGTGGTACCGAACACCATGTCCCCCACCGCAAAGCGTCCGCCGTTGCTGGCAACGACTTCGCCGATTCCGCTGCCGCGCATCACGTCGCCAATCGCCATAGGCGCGACATAGTCGGCGATGTTTTCCATCCAGCCCTTTTGCGCTGGGTCGAACCCCAGCCAGCGAATGCGGATCAGCATTTCGCCCGGGCCGGGATCAGGCAGCGCGGTTTCCACCAGCTTGAAATCGCCGTCCTCGATGCCGCGTCCGCGCGGGTGTCCGTTGAGTAGCCATTGGCGCGTGGTGGTAGGCATAGTCGTGCGTTTCCCCGGATCGATGGTTT
>JANMQW010000212.1:0-7439 GCA_031370725.1 Novosphingobium sp. | reverse complement strand
CGATTTTGCGCGCGAGGGCGTGGGCAACTGGGCGGGGTTCTTGGTCGGGTGGCTGTATTGGTATTTTTGGGTGGTGGTGATCGCGATCGAGGCGATTGCCGGGGCCAAGATCATACACGGCTGGTTCCCGCAGTTCGCGGTTTGGCAGATCGGCGTGGCATTGATGGCCGTGCTCACCGCGGTGAACCTGCTTTCGGCACGATCCTATGGCGAGTTCGAATTCTGGTTCGCATCGACCAAGGTTCTGGCGATCATTGCCTTCATTGTGGTTGCGACGGCCTATGCCACGGGCATCACTTCGCCCGATGGGCCGACTTTTTCCAACCTCACCGCCCATGGCGGATTTGCCCCGGCAGGCGTCACCGCAATTTTCGCCGGGGTAGCGACCACGATCTTTTCGCTGTGCGGCGCCGAGATCGCAACATTGGCCGCTGCCGAATCCGAAGAAGGCGCCCAGACGATCGCGAGGATGACCATTTCGGTCTCGATCCGGATACTGGTGTTCTTCGTGCTCTCGATCCTTATGATCGTCTCGGTCGTCCCTTGGAACGAAATCGAGGTGGGGGTTTCGCCGTTTGCCCACGCCCTGCGCACGATGGGCTATCCGGCGGCAGACTTGGTGATGAACGGAATCGTCCTGGTTGCAGTCCTGTCATGCCTCAACTCGGGCATCTACATCACCAGCCGCGCGATGTTTGGGCTGGCGCAGAACCGCGATGCTCCGCAATCGTGTATCCGGCTGAGCAAGGCGCGTGTGCCCGCGCGGGCCATCCTGATCGCCAGCCTGTTCAGCTATGGCGCGCTCGCCGCCTCGGTGCTGTCACCCGACATGGTGTTCAATTTCCTGGTCAATTCGTCGGGCGCGATCATGCTGTTCATCTATTTGCTGATCGCCTGGGCGCAACTGCGACTGCGCCCCCGGTTGGAGGCTGAGACACCCGGCGGGCTCAAGCTCAAGATGTGGTTCCACCCCTATGGTACCTGGGCGGCGATGGCTGGAATGGTCGGGGTGCTGGTACTGATGGGTCTTTCGCCTAGCCACAGCATCGAGCTATGGGCGAGCGTAGTGGTGACCGCAGGCGTTATGGCCGCGTGGTGGATCGCCCAGCGACGCCGCGGCATCTCGGCCACCGCGTAGGCGATCGAGCGTGGCGGGATGGAAATTTTCCGATCGCGACATTCTTTTCAATCGCAAGCGCGCGCCGGATCGCGGATGAACGGACAACAGCAGGAACCGGATTGGGAGCCTTGTCGTGAAACTTGAAAACGATCCGCTGGCCGCCTTCTGGATGCCGTTCACGGCAAATCGCGCGTTCAAGCAGACCCCGCGCCTGCTCGCCTCGGCCAGCGATATGCACTACACCAGCAGCGACGGTCGCAAGATCCTCGATGGCACCGCGGGGCTGTGGTGCGTCAACGCCGGGCATTGCCGCGCGCCGATCGTCGAGGCAATCCGCAAGACCGCCGGCGAGCTGGATTTCGGCCCCACGTTCCAGTTGGCCCACCCACTGGCGTTCGAGCTTGCCGCGCGGCTCGCCGCGCTCATGCCCGAAGGATTGGACCGGATCTTCTTCACCAACTCGGGATCGGAATCGGTCGATACCGCGCTCAAGATCGCAATCGCCTATCAGCGTGCGCGCGGCGAAGGCACGCGGACCCGACTGATCGGACGCGAACGCGGCTATCATGGGGTCGGCTTCGGCGGGATTTCGGTTGGCGGGATCGTCAACAACCGCCGCCAGTTCGGAACGCTGCTGGCGGGTGTCGATCACCTGCCGCACACCCACTCCATCGCGCACAACGCCTTCACCCGCGGGCAACCGGCGTGGGGCGGGCATCTGGCGGATGAACTGGAACGGATTGTCGCGTTGCACGGCGCCGAGACCATCGCGGCCGTGATCGTCGAGCCGATGGCGGGATCGACCGGGGTGCTGGTGCCACCCGTCGGTTATCTCGAAAAGCTCCGCGCGATCTGCTCCAAACACGGCATCGTCCTGATTTTCGACGAAGTTATCACCGCGTTCGGGCGGATCGGCGGCGCGACCGCGGCGGGCACTTTGGGGGTGACGCCCGATATCATCACCATGGCCAAAGGGCTGACCAACGCCGCGGTGCCAATGGGCGCGGTCGCGGTCAGCCGGGCGATCCACGATACCGTCGTCGAAGGCGGACCCGACGGGATCGAACTGTTCCACGGCTATACCTATTCGGGCCACCCGCTCGCCGCCGCCGCGGGCATCGCCACGCTCGATCTCTACAAGTCCGAAGGCATCTGGGAAAATGCCGCCTCGCTCCACCGCTATTGGGAAGAGGCGGTCCACAGCCTGAAGGGCAAGCGCCACATCATCGACGTGCGCACCATGGGGATCGTCGCCGGGATCGAACTCGAGCCCCGCCCCGGCGCCATCGGCAAGCGCGGGATGGAACTGTTCCACCACTGCTTCGACAACGGCCTGCTCGTCCGCGCCACCGGCGACATCATCGCGCTCTCTCCGCCGCTGATTTTGGAGAAAGCCCAGATCGACGAAATGATCGGGCGGATCGCGGAATTGGTCGAGAGCGTGGCGTAGGAGGTCAGCGTTGTGGAGCAAATCTCTGCTCAGGGGTCGATTGTATCTGACGGCTTTTGGGCGGCCATGTTAACAACCTGCCGTTGATTGATGATCGCTGGTTCGGCATCCACCGCCGAAGGCAATCGGCATGCTTTCGTCATCGCACGGTTCTGCCTCGAAGGCGGCACCGCCATCCCCGGGGCGAAGGTCGCGCGGGCAACGAAATCCGTCATCCCAGCGCTGGGACAGCGCTACGATTAGACCGCGGACAAAGGGGTTGCGATGCGCTTGGTGAGCATGGGACGGCTGATTGTGACGCTGGCGCTAGCGCTGGCGCTCGCAGCGTGCAGTGGCGGAGGACGCGCTCAGCCTACAGCCACCCCTTCGGGCGTCGCCGCGTTCACCACCATCGACTTCGCAAAAGTCACCAAGTATTCCTCGCCAACGCTTCCTGCCTATTTCGATCGGACCGTGACGGCGTTGGACAACAGCCCAGGGTCCACCGTCTTTCATGATCGGGTGGCGACGCTTGGACGGGTGCTCTTTTACGATCTCCGGCTGAGCACCAACGAGAGGGCCTCGTGCGCCTCCTGTCACCAGCAGGCGCTTGGCTTTACGGACTCGATGCGTTTCAGTAACGGGATCAGCAACGCCGCCACCACCGACTTTCACGCCATGCGGCTTGGCAATCTCCGTTACTGGCAGCCGGGCTCAACTTTTTGGGATCGGCGCGCGGTGAGCGTGGAGGCGCAGGCGAGCCACCCGTTTCACAGCCTGGTCGAAATGGGATGGGGCGGGGCCGCAGGCGGCTTTGACTCCCTGATTCGGAAGATGGGCGCGACATCCTATTACCCAAATCTGTTCGCCTGGGCGTTCGGAAGCTCAACGATCAGTGAGACGCGAATCCAGCAGGCTTTAGCCAATTTTGTGCGCGCGATGATCTCGAGTACTAGCCGATGGGACACGGGCTACGCGCGGGTCTTTTCGCCCACCGCACCAAGCCGTGCGTTGAACGTCAACCTGGCGAACCTGACGCCAGAGGAAAATCGTGGGCGACAGTTGTTTATGACGGGAGTCGCACAGAATGGCGCGGGTTGCTCTTCCTGTCACCTTCCGCCTACCTTCGCCTTGGCTGCAAACGCGCGAAGCAACGGCTTGGATGGCGGCGAAACGCGCCTGTTCAAGGCGCCATCGCTGCGAAGCGTCGGGTTGACGGGGCCCTATATGCATGACGGCCGCTTCGCGACCCTGGCGGAAGTTGTCGACTTCTACGACCGTGGCATTCAAGAGGGCCCGGCGCTCGATGATCGCCTGCGGCAGGGTCGCAGACCGCAGCGCTTGAATTTCAGAGCGGCGGATCGAGCAGCCATTGTTGCCTTCCTGATGACGTTAACCGACCACGCACTCACAACCGATCCCCGCTTCAGCGACCCGTTTCGTCGGTGACGTCTGCCTTAGACTTCGAAGCTTAACTGGCGCGTATCGAGTACAAGGTCGCGTTGCTGATCGTATAAACCGCGCCATCGGCGCCAATCAGCGTCGGCGTATAGGCTTGGCCGATCCCGCTATTGAGGCGCACGTTCTGCGACAGCGTGTTCGTCGTCAAGTCCCAGCGGTACAGCACGCCGTCCTCGTTAATCGCAAGCATCGACTTGCGCTGCGGGTCCGCGGCCATCGTGTTGATACACCACTCGCGTCGCGCCGCGGGTAAGCTGCCGTCTGGCGTAGGCCCGAGGATCGTCATCACTTCACGCATCACCTTGACGCTTGCAACGATCGGGTCGGGCTGGCTTATCTTGGGATCCAGCACAGCCATCCGGTTCAGTCCGTCGCCCGTGCCCACTCCATAGTAATTGTTGTACTTCTGCGCGAGTAGGTACGTCGAGGTCCCGGTGTAGGACGGAACCATCGACGCAGGAATTACGCTGGGCGAGACGTCCCACCCGAAGCTGCCCGGCACCCCCACCGGGTTCAGCAGCGCATCGAACTGGAGCAGCCATCCCCGCGCGTTATGCGTCGGGAACTGTGCTTCGAGCACGCCGTAGAACACGCGGCCATCCGGGCCGATCACAGGCGAAGCCGTGCCATCATCGCTAATTAGCGCGGGGACGAGCAGGTTCGGATCCGTCAACGCGGCTTTCGCGCGGGTCACAAGTGTAGTGCTGTCTAGCGCCAGCAGGAAGCCAGTCTGCGTTGCGCGGGTCGAGCCCCTGTTCACCGCGATGTAGACGGTGCTGCCGTCGTTCGAGATCGCAGGCGCGCAATTCATCGCAGGCTTCTGGATCGATGGGTCGCCAGCCGCTGAGGCTGCGCTAACCCAAGTGCCCGTGCCGTCGGGCGAGACCCGCGCGATGCCGCTCACCAGCCCCCCTGGATTCGCACCGCTCACCTGGAAACCGAAAAAGATGTTGCCCAGCGCATCAGCCGTGAGCGGCGTGTTGATAAACACGCTGCTGTTGAAGGCTGAGGGATTGGCATTAAAGGCAGTGGCACCGTAAAACACGTGCGATGCGAATGTGCTGTTGGCCGCGTCAGCATCGTCGCGCACCATCAGCCTGCCGCCAGCGCCGGGGGCGTAGAGACGGCCCTGCTGTGTGAGCAGCACGTTGTAGGGTGGTACCCAGTTGTGCGGCGGCGTGACGTAGTCAAAGGCCGCCGACCACACGAGCGCTCCAGTCGCGCCGAGACGGCCTTCAACCCGGTAGCCGCCAGTTGCCGTCGTCTTTACCGGGATCACCACGGTGTTTTGTGTCGTAACGACCGGCGAGCCGTAGTGTGTGAGAAGCGCGCCCGCCTGGGTGTATTGCGGAGCAAGGTCGACGGAAGACGACCACGCGATGCGCCCAAGATCCTGCGACGCGATCGCGCTCGCGGCCGTGTGCTGCGCATTGTAACCGTAGCCGAACCATGCAGGTCCCGAAACTGGCGTGGGTGTTGGAGTTGGCGTTGGTGTGGGAGTTGGTGTTGGTGTTGGTGTTGGCGATGGTGATGGTGATGGGGACGCGCCGCCGTCTCCGCCGCATGCAGCGAGAATGGCGGTCGAGGACAGCATCGCCAGCGTGTTGCGGCGCGAAACGAGTTCCGGGATTGGGAGGTTATAGCGGCTCATCGCGCGGCCATCCTACTCTTTCGTTTGGTAAATTACACTACTTGTTCAAGATTGGTCCCCAAGTTGGAAGATAACGAGCGATACCTCGGTCGGTTACCTGAATCACAGGTTCGCAGAGGCAGTCCCCCAGCAAATCCCCAAACTCGCGCAGGCCCCTTGCGCGGCTGAACAAATGGCTTGTTTTGGGTCATCTCGTCGCGGAGTTGAACGCCACATTCAGGCGCAAAACAACCCTAACCGTGGGTCGACGACGACCCCTGCTTTGTACAAGCTAACCCACCAGCACAATTTTCCCGACGTGGCGCTTGGTCAAGAACGCCTCCTGCGCCGCGACGATCTGGGCCAGTGGATAGGTCGCCGCGACCAGCGGCTTGATCTCGCCGCGTTCGATGTAGCCGATCAGGTTGGGGAATACTTCGGGTCCGAGGATCGTGCAGCCAAGCAGGCGCAAGTCCTTGAGGTAGAGCGTCCTGAGGTCCAGATCGACAACCGGGCCGGAGATCGCACCCGCAACGCCGTAGCGCCCGCCGCGTTTTAGACTGTTCAAGATGCTGGCGAACTGCGCGCCGCCGACGATATCGACGGCGGCATCGAAGTGCTCCGGCCCGAACAGCGCCGCCAGATCGGCATCGCGCGGGATCACATGATCTGCCCCCAAGGCGCGGACCGCATCGGTCTTGTCGCTCCCGGCCATCGCGGTCACTTGCGCGCCGCGGCGCTTGGCGAGTTGCACCGCAGCTGAACCCACCCCGCCCGATGCGCCGGTGATCAGCACCCGCTCGCCCGCTTGCAGCATGATCCGGGTCAGCATGTTTTCCGCCGCCGAATAGGCGCAGGGAAAGCTGGCGAGTTCGGCATCATTCAGCGCGGTGTTAATTGAGTGCGCGTTGATCGCCGGAACGCGCGCATAATCGGCAAAGGCTCCATCGACTTCGGAGCCGAAATAGATGGCATCGAACGGGGTCGCGCCGCGGAACACCGGCTCGACCAGCACGCGCGTCCCAAACCGCGCCGGATCGACCCCCGCCCCCACCGCGACGATCCGCCCACAGGCGTCGGCTCCCTGGATGCGCGGAAACTGAAACGCGGTGCCGGCCCAGCCGTCGTCCTGCGCTCCGGCGATACCCGATGCCCCGCCAACTTCGGTCGCTTCGGCGATGGCTTTGGAATACCAGCCGATCCGGGTGTTGATGTCGGTGTTGTTGACCCCCGCCGCGCCAACCCGGATCAGCACCTCGCGCGGCCCCGGCTGGGGCACGGGCACATCGTCGCGCAATTCAAGCTTATCAAACCCGCCATTCCCGGTGAGCAGGACCGCGCGCATGGTGGCGGGCAGGCTCAATCGGCGCGCTCCAGCCCGAACTGGTTTAGGTACCATTTCTGGAACTTGATCACGCTGCCTTCCTGTTCGGAATAGCGCCCGGGGCGATAGCGGGTGGAGAGGATCCCGGCCTGGTTGTTCTCGGTGATGATTTTGTCTTGCGTGGTGGTGGCGTGATAGCCCCAGATCATCTTTTCGATATCGACCTCGGCTTCGCTAGCGCGGCCATCGACCAGCCAGATCATCTCCACGTCCGACTGCAAGGCCGCGCGCGGGGTAAACAGGAACAGGATCGCGAAGTGGTCATCCGCCACGATTTGGCTGAACGGGCTGAAGCTGAGGTGCATGCGCCCGCCATCGGGCGCGGTGCGCTTGCCCATCAGGGGCGCGGGCGCGGTGCCGTCCTGCGTTTCGGCGGCCCAGCCGTCCTTGTTCATCCGCTGCATCAGCAGGCGCA
>JANMQW010000167.1:0-3319 GCA_031370725.1 Novosphingobium sp. | reverse complement strand
ACCCCGCCGATACCCAGCACTTCGACCGGCATCGAGGGCGTTGCCACCTTGATCTGGCGGCCCTTGTCGTCGATCATCGCGCGGACCCGGCCCGATTGGGTGCCAACCACCAGCACATCACCTGTTTTGAGTGTGCCGCGGGTGACCAGCACGGTCGCCAGCGGGCCCTTGCCCTTGTCGAGCTTGGCCTCGATCACGGTCGCCTCGGCGGCGCGATCGGGGTTGGCGCTCAGTTCGAGCAGTTCGGCCTGAAGCAGGATCTTCTCGATCAGGTCGTCGAGTCCGGCACCGGTTTTGGCCGAAACCTCGACGTCCTGGACATCGCCCGACATCGCCTCGACAACCACTTCGTGTTCGAGCAGGCGCTCGCGGACTTTCTGGGCATTGGCCTCGGGCTTGTCCATCTTGTTGATCGCCACGATCATCGGCACGCCTGCGGCTTGCGTGTGGCGGATCGCCTCGATTGTCTGCGGCATGATCCCATCATCGGCGGCAACCACCAGCACGACGATATCGGTGACGTTGGCGCCGCGCTGGCGCATTTCGGTAAACGCCTCGTGGCCCGGGGTATCGAGGAAGGTAATCGTCTCGCCGCCCTTAGTCTTGATCTGATAGGCGCCGATATGCTGGGTGATCCCTCCGGCTTCGCCGCGAACCACGTCGGTCCCGCGCAACGCGTCGAGCACGCTGGTCTTGCCGTGATCGACATGGCCCATGATCGTAACCACCGGGGGCCGCGACTGGAGCGTATCGGCCGCATCGACATCGTCAGAGGTGTCGATATCGACATCGCTTTCCGAGACGCGCTGGATGGTGTGGCCGAATTCCTCGACCAGCAGTTCGGCGGTGTCCTGATCGATCGTGTCGGTCATCGCGACCGGCACGCCCATCTTGAACAGCGCCTTGATCAGGTCGTTGCCCTTTTCGGCCATGCGGTTGGCGAGTTCCTGGACGGTGATGCTTTCGGGCACCACGACATCGCGGCTCTGCTTTTCGCGGGGTTGCGATTTGCCAGCAAAATGCGCGCGCTTTTCCTTCTCACGGGCACGCTTGAGCGCGGCGAGCGAACGGGCGCGGGCGCCCTCGTCTTCGTTGAGCGCGCGGGTGACGGTGAGCTTGCCTGCCTGACGGCGGATTTCACCGCCGCTCTTGTCGCGCGGGTGGGCGACCTTCTTGGGCGCCTCGGGTCGCTTGACCGCAGCAACCGGCGTAAACCGGCGCGGTGCGGGTGCGGCGTTGCCCTCGGCCGGAACCTCGGCGGTCTCCGCATTTTCGCCCGTCTCGCCGGCAGGCTGTTCGGCGACTGGCTCGGCGGCGGTTGTCTCGACGGCTACGGGCGCTGCAACTTCAGCGACGGGCGGCGGCGGCGGTGTGGCCTCGGCGACATCCTTGCCTTCGGCGCGGCGCTTGTCGACGTCGAGCGCCCGTGCGCGGGCTTCCAATTCGCGACGCTGGTTATCCTCGGAGCTTTTAAGCCGCGCTTCTTCGGCCTCGCGCAGCAGACGGGTCTGCATTTCCTGACGGCTCTCGGCCGACGCGGACGGGCGTGGGGTGGGCGCAGGCGCGGGTGCCACGACGACGGGCGGGGGCGGAGCAACCGGTTCGGGCGCGACCGGGGCTTCTCCGGGCTTGCCCAGAATCTTGCGCCGCTTGACCTCGACCACCACCTTGTTGGTGCGGCCGTGGCTGAAGGTCTGCTTGACCTCGCCCGCGTCGAGCGTGCGCTTGAGCCCTAGCGGCTTGCGACCCAGCGTCGGTTTGTTGTCGGTCTCGCTCATGTGACTGTCACAGCCCTTCGTTCAAAATCTTGGCGTTCAAAATCAAATCATCTGCCCGCGCGGGATGCCGCACGGCAGTCGTTGTCGTATGGCCCAGGAAGCGCAACAGGCGCCCCAGTGGCACGGCCAGCCTTGCGGCAGCCGCGGCATCGGTAAGCGCCAGATGGACGACGTTGTCGCGGCCCAATGCCACAGACAAAGCCGCGCGGTCCAGCGGCAATCGGACTCCGGCGAGCCCGGAGCCCTCTGCATCGGACCCGACGCGCCAGGCCTGATCGAGTTTGCGGCTGCCATCCTCGCTGGCATCGGCCGCATGGGCCAGCCACCCGACCTTGCCCGCACGCGCATTGTCGGCGATCCGGTCAGACCCCATAAGCAACTTGCCCGCTCGCAACTCCAGCCCGAGGCGGTCGGTAAAGGCCCTGCTCAAAGCAGCCTCGATCTTTCCCGGCAAATCGTCCGAAACTTCGATCGGCGCGCATTTGAAGGCCCGCTTCATCGCCCCGAGAAACTTGCCCGTGGCGAGCGCTATTTCAAGCTCGCCGCGCGAAACGTGGAGCCACGCCCCACGCCCCGGCGCCTTGGCCAAGGCATCAGGAAACACCTGACCATCGGGCGCGATCGCCAGCCTGATCAGTGCGTCACGCGCAGCTTTCTTGCCGGAGAGGACGCATGTCCGCTCCGCCGGGTCGACAGTGATGTCGGAGCCTACTTGCTCATTGTGAGGAGTCCGCATGGGCGGCCTCCTGCGGTTCGGCCCCGGGCGCTTCGGCAGCCGGTTTGTCTTCAGACCCCAAATCGTCCTCAAACCAATGCGCGCGCGCAGCCATGATGATCTCGTTGCCCTGTTCTTCGCTCAGCCCGAACTCGCCGAGTACCCCGCCCTTGTCCTCGGGACGTACGGGGCGCTGGTCGGCCTTAAGCTGCGGCCCGGTTGGCACTGCCGCAGGGTTTTCGCGGCGGCGCGGCTCGGCGCGCTTCTTGGCGATCAGCTCGTCGGTGGCCAGATCGGCCAGATCGTCGAGCGTCTTGATCCCGGCCTTGCCCAGCACGACCAGCATCTGCTCGGTCAGGTGCGGAATTTCGGCGATCGCGTCTTCCACGCCCAGCGTCCTGCGCTGTTCGCGGAATGCGGTGTCGCGGCGATCGAGCGCCTCGACCGCGCGGCTTTGCAGCTCCTCGCCCAGTTCCTCGTCGAAACCCTCGATCCCGGCCAGTTCGGCGATATCGATGTAGGCGACTTCCTCAAGCTCGGTGAAGCCTTCGGCAACCAGCAGCTGCGACAGCGTCTCGTCGACGTCGAGCTCGGTTTCGAACAGCTTGGAGCGTTCGGAAAACTCGCGCTGGCGCTTTTCGCTGGCTTCGGCGTCGGTCAGGATGTCAATCGCCGATCCGGTCAGCGCGCTGGCGAGGCGCACGTTCTGGCCGCGGCGGCCGATCGCCAGGCTGAGCTGATCGTCGGGGACGACCACCTCGATCCGGCTTTCTTCCTCGTCGATCACCACCCGGCTGACCGTGGCCGGCTGCAGCGCGTTGACCAC